>JANLRE010000296.1:0-3251 GCA_031368205.1 Fimbriiglobus sp.
ATCGACTTTTTCCAACACTTCGTAATCGGAAATGGTGAGGTCTTGCGTGGTTTTCCCGTCGTCCTTCCGCAGCGAATGGTGGGGGATTTGGAGGCCGTTCACGTCTTGGTACTTTGAAAACGTTTCTTCACGGTTGACTTCGCCCTTGTCGGTCTTGGCTTTGTAGGCCATGCGGACCATCAGCCCGGTTTTCTTGTCGAAGTAGAGGGTCAAATCACGGGTGCCCTTGCGGCCCACCACCACGCCACTAGCGGGTTTGCCGTCCACGTCGGCATCCGGGGCGGCAGTGAGGGTGAACTCCGGCTTCAACAGTGGCGTGATTTGCATGAAACTAGCTGTGTACACGGCAAACTGCACGTCATCCTTCGCGTCGTCGGGGAGGTCAATTTTCATCCCGTTGATGATGATGTCATACTTCTTACCGTTGACAATTTGCAACAGCTTAATGTTTTGCCCGCCGAGCGAAATGGTCCCCTCGACCTTTGCCATATCCGGATGCTGTCCCACCAACTTGACGTTCATTTCCGCGTCGTTGCCCATCGCGTCAACGGTGCCCTTAATCGTGGCTTTGTAGCCGAGGAACTTGTTGAGCTTCTCCGCACCGCCGTGGGCTTTGATCGCCTTTTCGACAATCGCCTTCGGCTCATCTACGGCCCGTGTGCTTGTTGTTGCCGTCAAAATCGCAATCGCCGCCAATACCAGAGTTCGCATGTGTTCCTCAAATTAAAGGGGTTGGGCTTGTCCAGCACTTCAACGTTACCATATGCACGCGGTAGGTTATTCGAACAATGTCGGCAGAGATTTTTCATCGGGCTTGGGCTTGGGCGGAATTTTGCCCAGGAGTTGGAACGCCTTGACGGTCGCCACCCGACCGCGTGGGGTGCGAATGAGGAACTGTTCGCGGAGGAGGTAGGGTTCGATTTCGTCCGTCAATGTGTCCACGGCGATGTTCATCGTCGCGGCCATCGCTTCGACGCCGGTCGGGCCGCCGCTGAACACGTCCAGCATCACTTCCAGGTACCGGCGGTCGTTCTTATCCAGTCCTTCCGCATCGACTTCGGCGATGTCGAGTGCCGTGTGCGCGACGGTCTCCGTGATGTTGCCATCGGTGCGGGCGGCAGCGTACATGCGTGCCCAGTGCAAGCGAGAGTTGGCGACCCGTGGCGTCCCGCGACTGCGGCGGGCAATCTCGTGGCACGCGGCCTCGTCGATGAACGTGTTCAACTTTTTCGCGTTGATGCGCACGATCGTGGCGAGTTCTTCGGTTGTGTAATAATCCAGATGCTCGCGCATCTTGAAGCGGTCGCGCATCGGCCCGGACAGCATCCCGCCCCGCGTGGTCGCGCCGATCAGTGTGAAGCGTTTCAGGTTCATGCTAATGGTGCGGGCGTTCACACCATCCCCGAGGACGATGTCGATACGGAAGTCTTCCATCGCCGGGTAAATGAACTCTTCGACGATGCGGGGCATCCGGTGAATTTCGTCGATGAACAGGATGCTGCCTTCTTCCAGGTTCGTCAAAAACGGCAACAAGTCCGCCGGCTTGGAGAGCGCCGGCCCCGATGTCATTTGAATGCTAACGCCCAGTTCGTTGGGGAGCACCGTGGCGAACGTCGTCTTGCCCAACCCCGGCGGGCCGTCGAACAGAATGTGCCCCAACGGTTCCTTCAACTTCTTGGAGGCGTCCACGGCAATCTGCAACCGCTCCGACACTTTCTGCTGGCCGATTACTTCGCGCAAGAACTTCGGTCGCAGCGCCGCGTCACGCTTGCGGTCGTCCTCCGTCGGAGCCTCCGAGATGATTTTTTCCCGCGCCATAGTGGTAGGTTACCCTTTGCTGAAGATGATCGTCAGCGCGTCTTGCAGGTTCGTGAACGGTTTGCCGGCGGTCAACAAGCCGTCGAGTTTCGCGCGCGATTCGATGGGGTTGAGGCCGAGGCTCATGAGCGATTGATAGACCTCTTCAATCAGCTTGCCGGTTGCGATGAGGGCACTGTTCTCGGGTTGCTCCCCTTTGACTTTACGACGACTCTTGTTGGGTTCGGCTACGTCGTTAATCGGTGCTTCTTCGGGTTGGCTTGCGGTATCCACAGTGAACTTGGTGATCTTGCGTTTCAACGTCGTGACGATTTGTTCGGCGGTGGCCGCGCCGATGCCCGGAAGCGTCGTCAGCCATTTCACGTCTTGGCGACTGATGGCGTCGGCAATTTCCTTCACGGGGCGACACATCGCCTTCAAGGCTTTCTTCACGCCGATCTTCTCGACGGTGCAAAACAGGTCGAAAAACTCTAACTCGGACTCGTACAGGAACCCGATCTTCCGTGGGATGAACCGACTGGAGGACTGATTGCCTTCGAGGTACTCGCTGATGTGAAACGTCACCTCCGCACCGGCCCGTAACTGCAACTGCCGCCGCACCGCTTCGGGCACGAGAATCTGATACTCGAACGCACCGATTTCTAGCCGCGCTTCGTCGTCGAACACGCCCGTCAGGGTGCCGGTCATTTTGGTAATCATGATCCCGCCTCATCGCCGAGTAGCATCGCTTTGTTCACGCCAGTAAATGTCACGCTCCGCGACCCACTGGTGATGCTGGTGGCCGATTTGTAATAGTGGCAGAGTGCGATGGCCAGTGCATCCGAAACGTCGTGGGGTTCGGGCATGACCTTCAGACCCAGTTCGCGCATGATCGCGTTTTGCATTTGCTCTTTGCTCGCCCGACCGTGGCCGGTGATCGTTTTCTTAACGCTCGTCGAAGGGTAACTCAACACTTCAATACCCCGCTGCGCACCGGCCAGAAAGTAACAACCGCGTGCATGAGCCATCAAGATCGCGGTGCGGGGGTGGTCGTAGTGAGAGTACAACTGTTCCACAACCATGACCCCCGGTTCGCACTGCTCCAACACTTCAACAAGCCCATCGTAAAGCACCTTCAATCGTGGAGCCATGTCCGCAGTATCCCGGCCTTCCGCCGAACGGATCACCCCGGCTTCAATAACCCGTGGCCCGGATTCCGTGACTTCGAGAACACCGTAACCCGTCGTTTGCAAACCCGGATCGAGGCCAAGAATACGCATGATGTGGGCCTCGCGGAGAAGTATCGACCAGACCGGACTTCAACTATTATCGGCATTTTCTCCCAGTTTCTTTGGCCTCATGGTGGAAATTATTTCACTGGTCCGGGTGATTCCAATTCTTGTAGGTCGTGGGGGGGGCGTGGAGGCCCCGCCGTGCGGCGTCCCCCCGACCAA
>JANLRE010000328.1:0-2917 GCA_031368205.1 Fimbriiglobus sp.
CTCTTTTTTGCCACCGGGTTGTCCCCGGTCTTTCTCCTTAAAGCCCTGCGGCGGCGGATCACCCGTGAGCATAAACAGTGGAAACGGTCGCATCGTCGTGTCGAGGTAGTTCGCAGCCGCGAGCAAATCCGCATCGACTTCATGGAAGCGGGCCGATTGCACTTCGTAGAAAAGGAAGACCGCAAACCCCCCGACAACGCCGGTCAGCACGGCGGCGTACCACAGTTGCAACCGCCACCGGATCGACTTAACCATCAATCACGTACCCCATCCCACGCCGCGTGGTGATGAAGTCCTTGCCGAGTTTTTTCCGCACGTTTGACACATGGACTTCCACCAGATTGGAAAGCGAGTCGTCATTTTCATCGAAGATGTGTTCGTAAATTCGGGTCCGCGTCACGACCTCCCCGCGATGCCGAATGAGCAATTCAACGATGGCATACTCACGAGCGGTGAGGACGATTTCTTGCATACCCCGCGTCACTTTTTTCGCACCCGTGTCGATCGTGATGTCGCCAACTGACAGCAACGGAGAAGGTTGACCTGCCGCCCGTCGGATCAATGCGCGGACCCGCGCCAACAACTCCGCCAATGCGAACGGCTTCACGAGGTAATCATCCGCACCGACATCGAGACCCCGAACGCGGTCGTTCACCGAATCGCGCGCCGTCAGCAACAGCACGGGAGTTTTGCGAACCTGTCGTAACTTCGTCAGTAGTGTCCAGCCATCCAACTTGGGAAGCATCACGTCCAAAATGATCGCGTCGTATTCCCACGCTTTCGCCAGATACAAGCCGTCCTCGCCATCACGTGCCTCATCGACGGCGTAGTTCTCCTCGCGGAAGCTGCGCGAAATCACGGACAGGAGTTCGGGTTCATCCTCAACGACAAGCAGACGCATTTCGGGCAACCTCGTCTGCTATTGTTGCGAATGATTACGCGAATCCAGTCCGTGATTTTACGCTTCCCGTCGTCATTGTGGTGGAACTTTTTGTCGTCCCCGCTCGCGGGCACTCTTTTCTTGTACGTCCGTCACAGGCAGTTTGGTTTCCCAGAAGATGCCTTGCTTGTGGCCTTCCTGCACGTGGCTCCGGAACGTTTTTGCCTGAGCCTCGAACGAGAGCATCCCGAGTCGCAAACTTTCGGCAAGCTTGTCGTCGCTCGCCGTGGCCGGGATTTGCTTGAGCATGTTTGCTTTCAGCCCAAACTTATCGGTTTGTACCAAAGCGATTCCGGCGTCCAGTGTCACACCATTGACACCAACGAGTTCAGCGGTGCTGTTCGCGGATACGTAAATGGCGCGCCCGACGAAAGTCGGACTCCAGGCGATCGCAGCCAGCTTGCTTTCCAGTGCTTCACGCTGCTTCGCATCTTTGGCCACGACGATGACCAGCGGTTGGTTATCGGACGAAGCAATATCAATCGCCAGCCGCACGTTCGCAGCCAACGGTAACGTCTTTGGTGCCGATTTCGGCTTGATGGTTGTTGCAATTTTGTCCATTGCCGCCGCCATCTGATCGCAGTCAGCGAAGACCTGGCTGATCCCGCGTGCCGCCCTGCACAGACGTTGTTTCCCGTCCGGTCCGAGGATGCAGAAGACGGAGTTTTCAACTTCCCCACCCCGACCGACGTTGAAGGTCTTCAAGAATTTATTTTCGCTTTCATCTTCATACGTCGCCAATCGCACGCAGACGAACTGACGCGAAGCCGCGATGACTTCGGGCTTGGACAGGAAACTCCTGTCCATTTGTTGCTTGCCGGGTCACCAAATTCCGGAGACGCCTGCACAATGTGGTGCTGCTGAAACGAGCAGAATTGGGCGACCCGTCCGTTCGGCTTCCAGTCGTCCGCTCTCCCACGTCGCAAACCACTGAATCCCACCGGCGTTTGCTGCATCGACATTCTCGGGCACAACGCGGGGCATGGGAGCGTCTCCAGGTGGGCCGCCGGGAGGACCGCCTAGACCACCACCGGGAGGGCCGCCTTTACCACCACCTTTGCCGCCAGGGCCTCCTGGACCACCCATTGGGCGAAGGTTTTCAAGCGTCTTCTTTTGCTCCGCAGTCAAAATCTGTTCGAGCTTGGCTTTCACCTCTTTTTCCAAGTCGGCGATCTTCTTTTCTTGCTCTTTGGTCAGGTTCAACTCTTCAATTGCGAAGGGTGGTAACACCTTGCCGAGTTCAAACCGTGGCGGCCCTTTGCCGTCCTTGCCGCCACCCTTGGCGCCCTTGCCTTCTTTACCGGGCTGGCCCTTTTTGTCCTTGCCGCCTTCGGGCGGTTGAGACAGTGCCGTCATCACAAATACCGACGATGCCACGAAGGACATCACCATCATCACGAACCGAATCATGTCAGTCTCCACTTGTTGCAGTGGTTCCGTAGATCGAATCCCTAGCCCACACCACAGCAAGATACCCACGCAACCTGAAGCCGTGATGAAGGCTTTCTGCAATTCAGATCATCCTTGCCTCACTTCCGATCTCGGGTTAAGACAACGCCGTTCGATTCGTTGCTTACCTCGACCGGAGTTTGTCATGACGAGTAAACCCGATACCCGGATTCAGGAATTGCATTTGGTGTTACCGACCGCGCCGAAGCCGCTGGCGGTGTATCGCCCGGCGTTGCAGGTTGGCAAGTTGCTGTACATCTCCGGTCACGGCCCACTCAAAGTAGACGGCAGCATGTTCACCGGCGTTGTGGGTAAAGACTTGACGTTGGAACAAGGCAAAGAAGCCGCCCGCCAAGTTGCTCTGGCAGTTTTAGCGACGGTCAAAAACCACCTGGGGACGGTGAATAAGGTGAAACGACTCGTCAAAACTCTGGGTTGGGTGGCTAGCACCAACGAGTTTACCGATCAGCCGAAAGTCATGAACGGCTGGTCCGAGTTGATGAAAGATGTTTTCGGCGAAGAAGCTGG
>JANLRE010000335.1:0-2378 GCA_031368205.1 Fimbriiglobus sp.
CGACTCGGGTCCGGTACGATCTGCATGACCCGACCGTTACCCGCGATCCCGTTCGAGATGTTCGTCCACGGTGCCCCGCCGGTGTAGGTCACGAACACCTGTCCAGCGTCGTTGCCGGCGTAGATGAAGTTGTTGAGCAACCCAGGGTTGGCCGGGTCCGGCGAACCAAACGCCACGGCGCGAGAGTAAACGCTTTGAACATCGCCCGGTGCGTTCGTCGGCTCGCCAATGGGTTGCCAGTTCTTAGCTTGGTTGGTCGTCCGGAAGATACGCCCCACTTGGGAAACAACCACAACCCCGTTCGGATCAATCGGGTTCACGGCAAAATAGCCGATGTTGGCAATGAGTGGCCATTGACCCTTATTATTGGCGGGGTCATCGCCCGCCTGAAGCAGACCGTTCGTGCGACTCACGCCACTCGGCCCAGTTCCCGGTGCAATCACCCGGAAGAAGCCGGTCGCGTCCACGCCATCGTTTTGACAACACGGCCAGCGGAACTGGTACGCGGTTCCCGATCCGGTTTGATCGGTCACCACTTGGGAACCATCCCCTGCCACGCCAGTCCAGTTCAAATCGCCGCCGCGTAGGGCGTTCGCATTCGAGACCGGGAAACCATTGTCTTGCGCCATGCCGTAGAACACGGCTTGGGAAATATCCACCGCCAATTGGCTCGGCTGAACGGCCCCGGAGTAAAACTGGGTCAGTTGCAGGTTGCCGTTGCGTGTGCCCTTGATTGCCGTCGCGGAACCAATCCCGGAAACCAAGTTGCCAGCTCCGTCGTCAACGCCCGTCGCTACTTGTTGATCGCCGGTTGCGATCAGCCGGGTCTTGCCCGTGAGTTGATCCTTAATCGCTACCATGCGGTGGACATCCGCCGTTTTCGTAAAGCCTGCAAACGGGATGTAACTCGCGCCCGCACCTGTGTTCGTGAACCGCTGCGTGTTGTAAACCAACACCGTCGCGTCCGTCGTGAACGGGTTCAGCGGATCACGGTACAGATTCGTAATGTTGAACAAAGTCGGATCGAAGGGAGCGTTCAGGGGGAACCCGCCCAAGTTTCCGTACAGGGTCAGATCCCGAATGACCGCCCCACCCACCGTGTTGACTTGAGTGGTGCCGGGCGTATTGACGGCGGGGTTTGCGGAATTGTTGTCGTAGAATATCAAGGCTTGCGAGTCGTAAACCTTTGACATATCGACACGAATTAACCCACCAGCCGGTTGCGGTTGGCTCCCGTTTCCAGCCCCCAGCCCCGCGAGATAAACAATTTGCGGGTTGTTCGGATCCACTGTGATCGCGATGTCGTAATTCCCTTGCCCCCCTGCGCCAATTCCGGCATTGAACAGGTCGATATCGGGTTTGGTTTCATCGTTCGATGGGAACCCAATCCCGGCTGTGTTTGGCGGAATGTAGATTGGTAAATGAACCTTGGTCCAGTCTCGCCCAAAATCTTTTGTCGAATAGAAACCATCTTGCTTGCCGTCAGTTCCCGAGACTAAAGCATACAACCAGCCCTGGTAGTAGTTGTCCAACACCACGTCGCCCGTCACGGCAGGACCGGCGAGAACGATTCGGCCTTTCGCACCGTTCGGCGTGTCACGCGGCGCGCTCACGAGAACTTCGGACGAAGTCGGTGTTGCAAAATCCCGGATTAACTGGTTGCCTTGCTGGGTGAAGGTACTTTGCATCGAGACGGCACTAGTGGCTTGCGAGGTCGTGAAGACCCCTTCGCCGCGGAACGCAGCGTACAAGAACTCCAGCGCACCACTGGAGATATTGCTGGTCGAACCGCTACCTGCGGACAGAACAATATCGTCGGCATTTCCCGCCCGGATTCGCGCCCAGTGCTTGCCAGTATCAGTACTCCGCCAGACGCCACCATTGTTGCCGCTGGTAGCGATGTAGGTGATCACATCCCCCGTCGGCGTCAGCGTCGGATCGACGAGAATTTTGAAGCCGGTCGAGTTGAAGAACGTCCGGTCCCGGAGACTGGAATCGACCGGCAAAATCTTGCCCGTGGCGTCGGAGTTGGTGGTGCTGTCCAGGATCACCCACGTCTTGCCGCCGTCCATCGAGCGAAGAACGCCCACGCCGGGTGTGCCGGTGTCGCCTTCACCCGTGAGAGCAAAGATGATGGATTGGCTCGGATCGTTGTTGCGACCGAACACGGCAATTGATCCCGTGTTCAGGCCGTTGGCCGCACCGAAATCGGTGAGTGGTTCCCAGTTCGGACCGTTCGTATCAGTCGTCAGGAAGTTTGAACTCTTCCAAATGCCACCGCTCGCTCCGCCGACGTAAACGGTGTTTCCACTCGCGTCGGAAGGATCGACGGCGAGGCCCGTGATCCGGCTGGAATTCGCCTGGTTGTTCGTCGGGGC
>JANLRE010000355.1:0-7798 GCA_031368205.1 Fimbriiglobus sp.
CCGGATGACGGTCTCGGTCAGAAAGCCAAGCGTTCCGAGGGTGCGCGAACCGCGACACCCTCGGAGTGTTCCGAAGGGATCCAACACACATCAATTACGGAAGCCGTTCGTGAGTTCACGAAACTGGTTGCGTTCCTCGTCTCGCTTCTTGCCGCTCCGCTCGAATTGTTTCGCGTGGGCCTTCATCAATTCCGCGATCTCTTTCGGCACGCCTGACTTGTCTTCCAGCGCGGCGGGACAGACCTCGTAGAGGACGCTCCACTGGACGAGGTCGGCTTCTTTGAAATCCGTCGTCGGCGTTGCGGACGGACGATGCCATAACCCCGTCGTCCAGAGTAGCCGATCCCAGTAGGTCGGTTCTGGTTCTTCGGTCCGCATCCGCATGGCGAAGTACCGCAGCCGGTTGATGAACTGCTTGAGCGACCGGGCCGTCTCACGCTTGGCCGTAATTTGACCGATCCAAATGCGAAGAGCTTGTGTGAACTGGCCGGAATCATGGACGACCACGTCGGGTTGTCGGAGCAGCCCAACAATTCCCACCACAGCCATCCCCGCAATTCCCAGGACCGCTAGCCAGAACAAAAGGGTACTGTCCGAAGGTGGCGCCAGGGCGAACACAGTGTCCTGGTTGGCCGGTAACGGAGGCATGTCATTCGTCGCCTCCTGCTTCAGTATTCCAGCTCCAGATGCTTGTACTTTGTCTTTCGGCGCCGGTGAACTAGTCCCAGCGGGTGGGTCGGGTTTGATCGCGGTGTAAACCCAGAGCGGCAGAACAATCAGGCTGGCGATCAGCGCGAATGTCGTCAGGCGGTTCTTCCAGGCATCAAGTGGAAATTGCCACTTCGGTCGCGGCGGCTCGCCCTTCACCGGGTCGGTTTTCGGGAGTAAGAATTCCTGCCGCTTCAGCGCATCGGTGGTCGGTACTGGTACCTCGAAGTTGATTAGTTTTTCGAGGTACGAGGCAGCGAATCGCAGGCGGTTTTCACGGGCATCGGTACTCCCGACCGGCGCATCGCTCATGGCGTCCGCGACTTTCTCGAACCCCAACGCGACGCTTTTGAGGACGTAGTCGCGGTCCATGCCGAGAAAGATGAAGCAGTCGCCGGAACTCGAAAGGAAGTTGATCGACTCCATAATTTCCAAGACGTTTTCCGGGCGACATCGGTCGAGGTCGTCGATAAAGATGACGAGAGTTCGTGGGTTGAGTGCCGTCGTGACCTCGCGGAACTGATTGGCAAACGTGAGGCGGAAGCTTGCCTTGGCGTCGAGGGTCGATAAGTTCGATTGCGATGCCACGGTCGTCAACAGGGCGCTGGTGTCCACGCCGAAGGATTGCAACCCCTGCCGCGCCGATCGAAGGAACAGGATCACACCAATCAGTCCACTCACGCCACTCGCCCCGAATACCACGGATGTATAGGGTTTCTCCCTGTCGTCACCGGACAATGCCTTCCACAAATCCTCGTTCGAGTTCGACTTGGGGGGTTTGATATTCTCGAAGTGAGGCAGAGCGGCGGCTGTCAGTGCGGCACCGATCAGCAGTGGAAACCAAAGGCGCTGGAACCGCACGTAAAAGAGCTTGAAATAGAACACAAGCCCTGCCGCACTGAACCACGGCGGCGTCCCTTGGCGGATGACGTTGGCTAACAGGCCGGCGAGGAGTTGGTCTTCGTTCTTCGTGGAATGATGCCAAGCGTTGAACCAGACCGGACTGAAGCCGATGGCTTCGAGGTCTTTTTTCAGCAAGTTCATTAGCGAGCTTTTGCCGGTGCCCCACTTCCCGGTTACGGCGGCGGTCAGCGGCGGGAGTGTGTTCTCGTTGCGGAGAAAGCGGGACAGGGCGGCGGCGATGTCGCCGAGCTTCATCACGTCCGGTTGCCCCGGTTCAAGAGGCCGGTCGGGTGTCAGGGAATCGTCGATGGCTTCGCGTTGGTACTCGACGGCTTTCGTCGATTGCAAGAACCCGAACAGCGCGACCGCCAGTGCCAGAAGCAACCACGGTGCGGGGACGAAAATACGGTACCCACCCGACGGTTGCGGGCCGGCAAACCGATGCCAAGTCTGGCCCGCGTCCGCCGTGCGAAGCAACAGCCCCTGAGTGCCGACGGCCCAACCGTCCGCACCCGTCACGGCGACGGCGAGGACCGCCGGGTTACGGTCATTTTTGTCGATTGTTGCGGCTTGCCAGGTCGCCCCACCATCGGTCGTGTACCGCACAACATTGTCGTCGCCACCGACGATCCCTCGTTGCTTGTCGGCGAAAGCAACACACCGGAGTGTTGTCGTGATCCCACTTGTCGGAGACTCTGTGTCAGCGGGTTGAGTGCTATCGGCGGGAGGTTTGATCTTGACGATTTTCCCCTTCTCACCAACGGCCCAGATCGTTCCCTCGTCCGTGCCAGTGATACCGCAGAGTTTCACATCGGCCTTAGCGACCACACTGCGTTTCCGATCTTCACCCTCGTACTTGCGAATCTCGCCGAGGTCGGTCCATCCCGCTAACCACGGGAAACCATTCGGGTCAATCCAGGCGCCAGCAGACGGGGCAGAGCCTCGGTTGGTCCAAACCCATTGCTGGTTATTCTGTGAATACTCGAACAGGCACCCCCTGTTGTCCGCCGTGGCGACCCGGTGATCCGGCATCGCTCGCACTGCAATGAGATTGTAGCTATTGGGATCGCGTGGCGTGGCGTCGTTAGCGCCTTTGGCGACTAACCGAATCGGCGTCCAGTTGTCACCGCGATCGGTACTGTGGAACATCACGCCGTGCGTACCGACGATCCAACCCTCTTGACCATCCGGCGTGAAACTGACGGCGGTCAGCGCCGAGCCGACTGGCGGTCCGGTGTTGACCGTTTTCGGTGACAAGTCTGGCTTCTCGTTCTTGGGCTTCACGGGTGACGGTTGCATGAAGACATGCGGGTTGAACGGGGCCGCCATCGCTCCCGCTTTCGGTGACTCTTTTTTGACAGGGTCTTTCGGCGGCTCCGGTGTTCCTTCTCCATCGAACACCGGCAACTTGACTTGCCAACTTCGCCCGGAGTCACGGCTGTAACAGACGGTGCGATGTGCCCCGACCAACCAGATCGTCCGGCCGTCCGGGCTGACCGAGAGGCCGTGGAGGTCGCCACTGAATTGGGGTAGCCGGGCTTCGGCGTTCACCTCCGAGGGTTGGGCGAACCAACTCCACCAACTGCGTGATGCAAACGGATTGGCCCGCACCTCTTGCACACGGAATGCGAGATAAAGTGAAACGACCGAGATGACCAATCCCAGCAAGAACCAGATCGCCCGACGATCGGCGGTCCCTGAAGCGGATTGACTCGGCACCGTCGTAACTGATTTTTTAGACATGAGCAGCATTGCCTCACAGCACGAATGAAGTTCACGACGAGTCGTCTTGGAGGTCGAGCAGGGACAAGAAACTGGCGAAGTCCGGCGCGACGACCCGCCAGTAGACATCGTCCCACCAGATCACGCGCGGCTCCGTCCCCCTCTCGCGGGAATCGAAGCAGAACGGTGCCCCGTCGCCTGACATCCCGAAGCACACCACCCCCCTGAAGTCCAGGATGTCAGGGATCGCGCCCGGCCCGGCCATCTCGGCGAGCGACTCACTATACACACTATTCGGCGCGAAGCCGTTTGACAGTTCGGCCGTCGGGTCGAAGTCGAACAGGTTGTGGTCGATCTCCACTCCGTTCCGCACGAACTCGATGCTGTAGCTGTCCTGGAAGTAGTTGTGGTGGATGTGACAGCGGACCCCCTGCCGCACTTTGAGGCCGTAGAACTCCCGCTCGGGGGCCTCGTTCGCGCGGGTGAAGCGGTTGTTGTAAATGTCGCAATCGCCCATCCAGGTGGCGAAGATGCCGCCGCCGGTGATGCCGCCCTTTTTCCCCGGCGTGCCGTTGTTCCACCGCCCGCCGGCGTCCACGAACTCGCAGTCGTGGATCTTCGCCTTCTTCATGCCGAACGTGCGGACCCCGCTCCACAGGGTGTCTTTGACCCGCAGGTGGTGCAGGTGCAAATCCGTGTAGAACCAAGCGAAGACGGCCCGATGCAACTGCGGGCCGCGCAGGGTCATGTCGGAGATGGCGACGCCGGACGTGTCCCGCTTGATGCGGATCAGGTAGGCGTCGGCGTCCAGCCCCTCCAACCGCATCTCCGGGTCGGGCTGGGTCTTGGAGGACGGCTTCCACTTGGCCGCGTGGGTGAGCGTGGTTTTGTCCATGCCCGCCCCCTTCAGCGTCATTCGGCCCTTCAGTTCCAGCGTGGCGTCCAGTTCAAACTCTCCGGCCGCGAGTTCAACTGTGTCTCCCTCGTTCGCGCTCTTCACCGCCGCGACGAGTTCTTCGGTTGTTCGGATCGGTTCTAGCGCGAATACCGGAATGGCATTCGCCCAGAAGAACATCCCCAGTGCTAGTGCAAGCAAAGTTTTAACGGTTGAGTCCACCCGAGTCAGGGGTTTTGCCGCCGAACGCCGCCGAACACCCCACGCCCCCGCCGGACGGCTGCGGCGGCTGGTTCATTTTGACAAGTCGCGGAACCGGCATCTGGTCCGAGCAGTATACCAGTGAATCGGCTACATCGAATCGGACGTTCTCCGTCGCTCGTGCCCGCCGCATTCGGGAGGGCAGAGGTAGGGCACATACGGGCTGCCGGTGAGGAGGTAGTAGAGCGTGCAGCCCAGGGAATCAGGGGTGGCGATTCCGGATGATTCTCGGAGGTCGCAAAAAATTCGCGCACTACTGTCTGCGTGTTAGGCGGTTGATATGCTAATTTTGGGATGAGTAGCAGTGAGTGAGATCACCTTATCGGAGTGCAAATTATGGATCGTCAGATTGGTCTGAATTGGTGTGGCCGCACCGTTCGGCGTCTGTTGTCGATGGGCGCGCTGGTTGTGGGAATTTGTTTCCTCGTGACGGCACACGTGACCGCCGAAGGCATTGCCTTGACGAAACTGCCGCCAGCCGTTCGGAAGGCGGCGGACAAGGCCGTGCCAAAGGCGAAGTGGGAAAGTGCCTCCAAAGAGACCGAGGACAAGAAAGAGTTCTGGTACGAGCTGGAAGGGAAAGATGCCAAGGGCCGGTACGTCCACGTCACGGTTTCAACGGACGGGACGGTCGATGAGGTGTCAACCGAGATCGACTACAAGGACGCCCCGAAAGTGGTGAAGGACGCACTCAAAGCGAAATTCCCGAAGTTTAAGGTCGAAACGAGCTACGAAATTCGCAAGGACGAAAAGATCGAACGGTTCGATTTCGAGGGCAAGCGCCCGAAGGACAAAGAGGAGATTACGATTTCCGTGTCACCGGACGGCAAATCGGTCGAAGTTGACGAATAAGGACCATCGGATGTCGCCCACAGCCCGACTTGCCTCTCGGTCGATTGACATATTCTGTGCCGACGGTCACTACCGGGTGATCGCGGCCCGGTCGTTCTTTCCGCGCGACCGCATCCTCCGCCTAGACGGGGTCGTGACCGAGACCCGGAGCCGACACTCGTTGCAGCTTTCTCCGGGTCGCCATCTCGTGCCGCCACCGGACCTCGATGTTGACGGCGACGACGCACGGTATGTTTGGCGTTACTTAAACCACTCGTGCGCCCCGAACGCAATCGTGCAGGGGCGGGACGTGATCGCGTTCAGACCAATTTGGCTCGGTGACGAAATCACGTTCGACTACACCACGACCGAAGACACGTTGGCGGCTCCCTTCCACTGCGGGTGTGGGCATTGCGGCGGTCGATTGATTCAAGGTCGGACCGAATTCAAGCCACTCACACAAGTTAACGAATTGGGGTCGGTCGAATCCGACTGCTAAGCCGATCGGAATCGGTGACATGACATGAAAACTTCAGCCCTTCCCGATCGACCGACCCTCCTTCATGAGATTTTTGACGAGGTGGCGGCCCGGTTCCCGGACCGGGTCGCCCTCGACATTCCGCCCAACCTGCCAGACCGCCCCCAGCGAACCCGCGTCACCTACCAAGAACTGGCGCGCAGGGCTGACGCGGTGTCGGCGTGGTTGACGCCGGTGGCGCGGCGGGACGCCGTCGTTGCGATTCTCCTGCCGCGTGAGTCGCCCGATCTCTACGCGGCTCAACTTGGGGCGATGAAGGCCGGCGCCGCCTACACGTGCCTTGATTTGAACTTCCCGGACGAACACGTCCGCCGCGTCCTCGACGAAGCAACCCCGGTTGCTGTCATCACGGACGCGAACGGGCATCGCCGATTGGCCCAGTTGGGGAACCAATCACCTACCTACATTCCGGGGGTCACGGCCGGTACTCTCGCCGACCGCTCCCGTGCGCACGCCCAAGACGATTCCCAACTCGCTTACGTGGTCTTTACGTCCGGAACGACTGGGCGACCGAAAGGGGTGTTGATCGAACATCGCGGGGTGGTCAACCTCGTCGCGTCGAACGTCTCGTACTTCGGCCTGACACCGAACGACCGCGTCGCCCAGTGTTCCTCCTCGTCCTACGACTCGTCTGCGGAAGAAACGTGGCTTGCGTTCGCAGTCGGGGCAACACTCGTGCCGTTGGACGACCAGACCGTTCGACTGGGGCCGGATCTGGTCGCGTGGCTCCGGGCGGAACGGATCACGACCCTCTGCCCGCCGCCGACGCTCTTGCGCTCGACAGGTTGCGATGACCCATCCCTTGCGTTGCCCGACCTGCGGTTGCTGTACGTCGGCGGGGAACCGCTGCCGCACGACTTGGCCGACCGTTGGGCCGTAGGTCGGCGCATGGAGAACGGCTACGGGCCGACGGAATGTACTGTCACGGTCGTCCGTGGGCCGGTCGTCCCCGGCAAGCCGGTGACCATCGGCCGGCCGGTCGTCGGCCACCAAGCCTGGGTGCTGGACGAGGACTTGAACGAACTGCCAGATGGGAAGACCGGGGAGTTGTGCGTCGGCGGGGTGGGCCTCGCGCGGGGATACCACAAGCTGGATGCGCTCACCACGGAGAAGTTCCCGACCCACCCGCTGTTTGGGCGAATCTACCGCACGGGGGATGCCGTTCGCCGAACGGCATCCGGGGAACTGGAGCACCTCGGGCGGCTCGACGGGCAGGTGAAAGTCCGGGGCTTTCGGATCGAACTGGCGGCGATCGAGGCGGCCTTGGAGCGGTGCGCCGGCGTCCGGGCTGCCGCGTGTCGGGTCCAGGGGGACGCCGCGAACCAACTGATCGCGGCGCACATCGTTCCCGTTGACCCACGCCACCCGCCGTCGGTCGAAGACTTGCGTGCGACTCTGCGTCGTGACCTGCCCACCTACATGGTCCCGACCCGATTCGGACTGTTGGACCAACTGCCGACCCGAGTCGGCGGTAAGCTCAACCGCGACGACTTGCCAGATGTCGCGGTGCCGATCTCGACATCAATTCGGCCCGGAGTCGCCGCGACGGGTGAACGGCAACAAGCCGTGATTGCTGCGTTTGCCCGAGCGCTCAACCGGACCGATCCCCTGTCCGTGGACGACGATTTTTTCCTCGACCTCGGCGGCGATTCACTCACGGCAGTTAGTGCAATTGTTTCGCTCCGTGCCGCCGGTTACGGGTCGGTGACCGTCCGTAATTTGTACGACCTTCGCACGGCCGCGAGGCTCGCCGAAGTGTTGACCGATTGCGCCCCGACTCCGGACGTTCGTCGCGTCGAAACATCACCGCGAGCCGGATCGCCGGTACTTTCGACGATTGCTCAGTTACTTTGGTTGGCCCTGACGTTGGTGGGTAGTAGTGCCGTTGGCTCCGGCGTGATCGTGGAGGTACTCCCGGCAATGTTGAGCGGATTGGGGTC
>JANLRE010000361.1:0-11576 GCA_031368205.1 Fimbriiglobus sp.
CGGGGTCACCGACCAGTTGGTGGTTCATTTCGTTCATCTGGTTCAAGCCGTCCAGCGTGGTGCGGCGAACGTCGGCGGTCACGCCGGGCGGGTTGTTGAGGTACAAAATCGGATCGCCCGCGCTGCGGAACGAAACCCCGGAATGTTCCCCAGACAGGTAACCCGATTGCCAGAGGCGGGCGGAGATCGCCTGGACTTGCTCCGTGTTCGACGGCTGCGCGACCATGACGATGAAGCTCGGAATGTTCTGGTTGAGCGA
The DNA here is from genome assembly GCA_031368205.1 of Fimbriiglobus sp. Taxonomy (GTDB): domain Bacteria; phylum Planctomycetota; class Planctomycetia; order Gemmatales; family Gemmataceae; genus Fimbriiglobus. The sequence goes on from JANLRE010000361.1 coordinate 260, forward strand.
GCCGAGGCCATACGACATCCACGCGCCGATGCACGGCTTGCCGGTCACTTGGTTGCCGGTCTGAATGTACGTGATCGCCGGTTCGTGGTTGATCGCTTCCGTGTTCATGCTGCGAATAAAACAGAGGTCGTCCGCCACCTTCGCGGTGTACGGCAGTAGCTCCGTCATCCACATCCCGGACTTGCCTTGTTGCGCGAACTTGAACTTTGACGGCGCAATCGGGAAGCGTTTTTGGCCGCTCGTCATCGTCGTCAGGCGCTGGCCCATCCGGATGCTATCCGGCAGGTCTTTGTCGAAGTATTCCGCCATCTTCGGCTTGTAATCGAACATGTCCATCTGGGCCGGGCCGCCGACCATGTGCAGATAAATAACGTTCTTCGCCTTGGGTGCGAAATGTGTCATCGGCAACGCGGCCCCGATGCCGGTCTTGGATGCGCCGGTCGCCGGAGATGCGGCCCGACCGTCTTGGCCGAACATCGACAACAGCGCAGCGGAACCGACCGACAACCCCGCCGACGCAAAGAATTGCCGCCGACTCTCGGACCGAACGTACTCGTGAAACGTCGGTTCGTTCAGCCAATCCGAAACACGCAAGTTCATGGGATGTACTCCGAGGGGAAGAGAGAGCGATGGCGGGATAGGCTTATCATACCGGAGTCGGCTGGGTTGAGTCTAGGGACTGAAGCCGAACCGCAGTGCCTTCGAGATTTTGGCGAACCGGCTGCGTAAGCTGCTGGGTGGACAGCCGCAAGCAGGACGCTGGTTACCACCCGGCAGCTTACGCAGCCGGTTCGCCGGGAATGCCGAAATCTAGTGGACGATCACGTCGTGACGACGGACCGGATCATGTCTTCGACTTTCTTCAGCCGCCAGCCGATGAACAGCACGTTGGGCAAGCGGACTTCGCGTTTTTCACTGCCGCCGACTTTCAGGATCAAGTCGCCGGACCCGAGGCCGTAGATGTAGTGGCGGAACAAGTCGTCGCGTTGCTTCTCCATGCTCAAGCCCATCGTACTGTAGGCCTGAACGGACGACCCAATGTGCTCGCACACTTTGACTTGCCCCGGTGTGAAAATCACATACGACCGGCGATCGAAAATGTACGTTGCCATGACCCAAATGATGAACGTCAACACGCCAATCGTCATGTACCCAGCCATGTTGATGTGGATGTGGAGGTTGCCGAGCATCTCGAAAATCTTGTCCCAGGCATCGAGTAAGGCGAGCAACAATGCGAGGACCACGACCATGATTATCACCATGAACGACCACAACCCGCGGAGTGGCACGTTGGTGACAATGATCGTCAAGATCAGGCACACGACAAAGATTGCCCCCGGCCAGGATTTTTCGGACATCCGTGGCTTGAACGTGGGGTATTTCTGGCTCTTGGCAGCGTTGTCAGCGGTAATCCCAGCGGCATTTTGCAAGGCGTGGGTCGGGGTGACACCACTCTCGAAGTCGAACGTGTAAGAGTTGCCCGTCTCACTTTTCGTGACTTTAGCACCGGATGGAACAATCGCCAATCGGTGGCCTTCAACCCAGGTGACAAAGGCCATTAAGAACGCCAGCGCCCACACGGGCCACCAGTAAAACAGCGTCGAGTGGCTAATCAGCTTGATTTCGCTGGATCGCGTCGGGCCGCCACTGGACGGCGGAAGCGACGGAGGGAGCGGACTCGTCGGAGTCGGCGGCGTGGGGGGTACGGTAGACATCGCGGAGGGTGCCCTGCTGGTTGTGACCATGAATGCGACTGAGGCGACGTACCCCAGTCGCTACTTGTAAGCCATTCGACCGAGTGTGGTCGATCTTTTACACGAAAGTGCGGTCAGACTAAGCGCAACACGGCTAGGCGTCAAGCAACAACACGGTGTCGCGCCGAGTGATTTCGTAGAGTGTTCGGATTATTCGGGAGCATCGTTCGGATTCACTCGGACCGGCACACGGAACGATTCGTGACACCGATTACAGCTAGTCGCCAAGCCGACCAGCGCGGTTTGGGCCGCCGGGTAATCTTTTTTCGCAGCGGCGCGGGCCACCTTCGACCCCGCTTCCCGCATCTCGGCGGCGCGGGCCATCCACAGCGGTTGCGCTTGCCGATTTTGCGGCGGACGAATCATCAGCAAATTTGCAGACTCGGCGACGAGCAACGACTGCCCGCGAATAAACACCCACGTGTCCGCACCGGCAGGCTGTTGCTTCAGGTTGCGAACCAAGCCGTCAAAGTTCGCCTTGGCCAGTCCGGCCATGACCAGCCGGGTTTCGGCGACAGGTTCCGGCTTCGCCACCCCGATTGGCTGCGAAATCAAAGGCTGTGTGGACAGCAAGACGCCACCCAGCACCAGCATCATCAGGAAACGCCGCATGTTCCAAACCCTCTGAGCTTGTCCACCACAGATTTAAGTCCGGTTCGGGATCTCGACTTGGATTTCGTCGCCGACAACGTGAACGGGGTAGCAGCCGGTTTTGATTTTGGGGTTGTCGCACCACGCGCCGTCCGAAAGTCGAAATCGCCAGTGGTGTAACGGGCAGGTCACCACGCCATCTTCGATGAAACCGCCGGACAACGATGCACCAGCATGGGGACACAAATCGTCGATGGCAAAGTATTTGCCATCGACCAGAAACACGGCGACCTCTTTCTGATTCAGTTCAACGACGATGCTACTCCCGTCGGGAATGTCACCGACTGTTGCGATCGGAACACGCTGAGACACAGCCACACTCACTTTCACCAATCGTTGCCCGGATACCCAATAGCCCATCATAGACCTATCTTACCGGGGTTGAGTTGGAATTCCCGGAGTCCTGCCCCCATGCTCGAAGTCGAAACGAAATATCGGATCAGTGATTGGACCCCATTGAAGGCGGCCTTGACGCAATGGGCGGCTGTCCATGTCGAGACCCGGAAGGATGCCGACCATTATTTCAACGCGCCCGACCGCGACTTTGCAATTACTGATGAAGCGTTCCGCATCCGCCGCATCGGGGTGCGAAATTTCTTGACGTACAAAGGGCCGAAACGGGACAAGCAAACCAAAACCCGCACCGAACTCGAACTCTCGATTGCCGACGGCCCGGACGCCGCAACGATTGCGGTGAAGATGCTCACCCATTTGGGCTATCGACCCGTGGCCGTGGTGACCAAGACGCGAGAAGTGTATCGGTTTCAGCGTGATGGCTTCCGCGTCGAAGCGTGTTTCGACGACGTGGGTTCTATCGGGCGGTTCGTCGAACTCGAAATTCAGGCGGACGAAGCGAACTACGAGAGTGCAAAAACAGTATTGCTCGCCACCGCAACCGCCCTCGGGCTTCTGGAGCAAGAGCGGCACTCGTACCTGGAATTGCTACTCACCCAACCGATGCCCACACCCGCCCCCGCACCCACACCCGCCCCACGGGGGTGATTCCGCGAGAGCCAACCGATGACCGCCCCGCCGATACTGCACACCATCGCCGAAACCCGTCACACAGTTGCTTCTGCTCGTGCGGCGAAGCGGACCGTTGCGTTGGTGCCGACGATGGGCGCTTTGCATGATGGGCACGCGGCGTTGATTCGAGCGGCGAAGCAGCAGTGTGATTTTGTCATCGTCTCGATCTTTGTGAACCCGACGCAATTCGGCCCGAACGAGGACTTCGCCAAGTACCCGCGCACCCTCGAAGCGGATCGGGTGCTGAGTGGCGAAGCGGGTGCCGATTGCCTGTTCGTGCCGTCGGCGGAGGAGATGTACCCCGCGTTCAGCGTCAGTTTTGTGGAAGTGACGAAGTTGGATGGCGTGCTTTGTGGCGCGTCCCGACCGGGGCACTTTCGCGGCGTGTGTACAGTCGTCATGAAGCTGTTCAACATTGTCACGCCGGACGTTGCCATTTTCGGGGCGAAGGACGCGCAGCAAGCCCGTATCATTCGGCAAATGGTGCGCGACCTCAACGTGCCGGTGACAGTGCATGTTGAACCCACGGTGCGCGAGGCAGACGGGCTAGCGATGAGTTCACGGAATCGGTATCTGAGCGCCGAACATCGAGCGATCGCGCCGCGAATTTACGCGACATTGCAAAGTGTGCGTGAGCGAGCCTTGGCAGGGGAGTGGGATGTTGCACGGCTCGAATCGGCACTCGCTGCACAGTTGGAAACCATCCCCGGCGCAAGAATCGACTATGCTCGCGTTGTTGACAACGAGACTCTACAACCGATCACCCGACTCGAACGGCCCGCACTGATGGCCGTGGCAATCTACCTAGGCACGACGCGGTTGATTGATAACGTGACGATTCCATAACTTGCACCTGCACACCCCGAGCGTGCTGATGTCTCATCCGTTGTACGGTCCCGAAATCCAGGAAATGTTGCTGGAACACAACACCGAGGGACTGCGCGCGATCTGCGACACACTCCACCCCGCCACGGTCGCGGAAGCGCTGGACGACGAGTTCACGCCGGAGCAAATCTGGGAAGTCCTCAGCCCGAGCGACATCCGCACCCAGGCGGCGATTTTTGAGTACCTCCCCAATGCACGCCAAGTGGCGATGGTCGAGGGAACCGCGCGGCCCCAAGTCGGCCAGCTCATCGGCAAAATGTCCCACGACGACCGCGTCGATCTGTTGCGACGACTGTCGGGACGGGTGAAAGAATCACTGTTGCGTCTGGTCGATGAAGCCGATCGCCGCGACATGGCCACGTTGTTCACCTACGACGAAGACACCGTCGGCGCGTTGATGACGACCGACTATGCCTGGTTGCCACCGACACTGACCGCCGCCGAAGCAATCGACCAACTTCGCCAACAAGCCCCCGACCGCGAGACGATTTATTACATCTACGTCCTTGACGAAGCCGCACGGCGTCCGGATGGTGCGGTGGCCCCGCGTAAATTGCTGGGTATCATCTCGCTGCGTGACTTGATCCTCGCGCCCCGTCATGCCCTGGTTCGGGACTTGATGGAACATGAACTGGTATCACTGAAAATCCAGGACCACCAACAAAAAGCTGCCGAAATACTGGCCCGCTATGACTTCATCGCCGTGCCGGTGCTGGACGATTCCGGCGGCTTGGTCGGCATCGTGACGCACGACGACGTGATCGACGTGATTACCGAAGAAGCCACCGAAGACTTGCAGCGCCAGGGCGGGGTTAGCCCGATCGGTGAAGAGTATTTGCAAGCCAGTTTCTATCGGCTGTGGCGCAGTCGAGCGTTTTGGTTGTCCTTGCTGTTCGTCGCGGAACTGCTGACGTTTTGGGTGATGTCTTACTTTGAAGATGCGATTGCGACCGTCGTCGTCTTGAGTTTGTTCGTGCCGTTGTGCATTTCCACGGGCGGCAACTCCGGCTCGCAGGCGGCAACCCTGGTGACTCGTGCCCTGGCGCTGGGGCAGATCACCCCGCGCGACTGGCGGCGGGTGTTGCGGCGGGAAGTGTTGATGGGGTTGGCGCTCGGTGTCACCCTCGGCGTCATCGGGTTCTTCCGCGGCACCCTGACGCCGCCGGACACCCGCAGCGGCCCTCGCACCGTGAAAGAATCCTTCACCGCCCACGTTCCATCGAACCAGAAGCTGGACTCTGCCACGATCGTCGATGATGACAACCGGACCGAATTCCTGATGCCGGCCGGGGTCGCGTTAACCCGCTCGCTGGCCGAAAGCCAACGAGTGCGGTTGCCGGCCAACGCCGAGGTACCGGAACCCCGCTTGGACGGGAACACGCTGACTTACGACTTCCCCAGTCAGTGCGAAGTTCGCACCAAACCCGTGAACGCTTGGGATCTCGGCAAAGTCGTCGGCATATCCGTGATGGGGATTTGCTTATGGGGCACCCTGATGGGGTCGATGCTGCCGCTCTTCTTCAAGTGGCGGGGGATCGACCCCGGCTTGGCGTCCAGCCCGTTCGTCGCCACGGCGGTCGATGTGACGGGGATTTTTATCTTCTTCTCGATTGCCAGCCTTTGGCTGCTTTAACCCGGTGTCACATGCGTTGCTTGGGACTGTTGTGTTTACTTCTGGTGACGGGGTGTTCGGACACACCGCGTGTGATCGTTCCCGCGAAGGCGGTGCCGGTCGTCGAGGCCACGAAAGGCGGGGTCGAGTTAACGGCGATGAAAGCGCCGGAGAAATCCGAACCCGCCACGATGGAGTTGGTGAAGGCCGCACTGAACGCCCACACCGCGAACAAGCCGAACGATGTCAACAAGTTCAAAACCGTGAAGTTCCTGCGCGGCGGGTTCATCCGGTCGCTGGATCAACAAACCCTTCCGCAAGCGTGGACGATTCACGCCACATGGCCGTCACAATACCGCGTCCAGGCGGAACTGTCGGGGAATCAAATCGTCACACTCGGTTGGAACGGCACGACGGGTTGGCGCTCGGTTTCCGTCGCCGGTAAGGGACCGCCCCCGGTGAATATGACGCCGAGCGAAGTCGAAGACTTCCAACTCGATGTGACCGGCGAATGGCTCTGGCTGTTGTTCCCGTTCACCGATCCAGAAACGATTGTCGCAAGTGTCCCAGGTACGATCATCAACGGCAAGACAGCGCCCGGTGTTCGTATCTGGCACCCGAAATTGTCCCCCGCGATCGTCCACTTCGACCCCGATACCAAACTCCTGCTGATGATTACCTACGAAGGCCGCGAGAGCGGGCGGAAGGTCATCAAGGAATTTGACATGCTCGAACACAAAGAGTTTGAAGGCGTCAAACTCCCCGTGCGCATGGCCCAAAAAGCCAATGGCGAACAGTACGCCGAATGGACCCTCAACACGCTCGAATCGAAACCCAGCCACGATGCGAAGCTGTTCGAGGGACCGTAGGATCGGTCAATTTCACGGATTGTAGCGATTGACCGGATGCCGCTAGCCAGCAATGCTGAGCGTTGTGACCCCGACAATCCGGGTGATGGTTCCAGGTCAGCCAAACGGTCGATGGTACTCGGAGAGTTGAATTTGCACGGATGCGGATTGCCATGTCCCCGAACCCTACAAGTCGCCTGTCGTACCTGCGCCACGCTTTAACGGTGCGTGGTGTGGAGGTTGCGCGCGTCGATGAACCTGTTGCCGAAGCGGACGAGATTTCGCAACCACCAACGGACTCGGACGATCGACCGTCCGCATGGCTGAACGCCTTCGTCGGACTGGGGGATTGGACGCTGTTTTCGTACCGGGCCGTCAGCGGGCTTTTCTCGCGGCATTTGAAGTTGAAGGAACTCTTGGGGGTTTGCGTCGATGTCGGGGTGAGTAGCGTCGGGGTTGTGGTGATTACGGGGCTGTTCATCGGGATGGTGTTGGCGGTTCAAGCGTACAACCAGTTCCACATGATCGGCCTGGACACGTCCATCGGCGCCGTGATTCACATGTCGATCGTGCGCGAACTCGGTCCGGTACTGGCGGCAGTCATGTTGGCCGGGCGTGTGGGTACGGCGATGGCGGCACAACTGGCCACGATGCGCGTGACGGAGCAAATCGACGCCTTGGCGTGCCTGGGCGTGGACCCGGTGAAGTTCCTGGTCGGGCCGAGATTTCTCGGCTGCGTGCTGGTGATTCCGCTACTCACCGTCATCGCCGATGCGTTCGGCGTGCTGGGCAGTTCACTGATCTGTCTGAAGGTGTTCCACATCGACGAGTTCCACTACTGGCGGCACACGGCGAACTTCGTGAAGCTGTGGGATCTGTTCGTCGGGCTGGGGAAATCGGTCATCTTCGGCGGGGTGTTGTCACTGATCTGTTGCCATCGCGGGTTCAACAGCCGGGCCGGGGCCGAGGGCGTGGGACGTGCTGCGACCGAAGGGTTCGTGTTGTCGTTCGTGGCAATTCTGGTGATTGATTTCGTCATGGCGATGCTCACCAACGCCATCGCGGCAATCATCTGGCCCGGTGGGGGCGGTCGCGTCGCATGACCAATCCAACACCGCTCATTCAGCTCGTGAACGTCTCCATCCGGTTTGGACGGCAGCAGGTGTTGTCGAACATCTCGTTGGACGTGCTCCCGCATCAAACAATGGTGTTGATCGGCGAGAGTGGCTGTGGCAAATCGGTCACGCTCAAGCTCATCGTCGGACTGTTACAACCGACCGAGGGCGACGTGTTGTTTGAAGGCAAGTCCGTTCAAAGGATGTCCGAACGGGAACTGACCGCGATGCGGTTACGGGTCGGGTTTGTGTTCCAAGGGGCGGCGCTGTTCGACAGTTTGAACGTGTTGGAAAACGTCGCGTTCGGCCTGCGTGCCAAGGGCGGTTTTCCCGAGAGCGACATTCGCCAACGGGTGCGGGATAAGCTGATGGAAGTCGGCCTTCCCCCGACGGCGGAAACGAAGATGCCTGCGGAGCTTTCCGGCGGGATGCGCAAGCGGGTGGGGCTAGCGCGGGCGCTGGCACTCGAACCCGATGTGATGCTTTATGATGAACCGACCACCGGCCTCGACCCGATCATGACCGATGTGATTAACGAGTTGATCTTGCAAACGCGGTCCCGCCGCCCGGTGACGAGTTTGGTCGTCACCCACGAGATGCGGACCGTCCACAAAGTCGCGGACCGGGTGGTGATGCTGTACCCGTTCACCCGCCTTCAAGCCGGGGAATCGCAGGTACTCTACGACGGCCCGCCGCAACGATTGCTGACGAACTTGAACCCGCGCGTCCGCCAGTTCGTCGAAGGCGAAGCCCGCGACCGCCTGTCCGAACTCCGTGGCGAAGCCCAATGAAGACGATTCACCACAGAGTGCGCGGAGAGGGGGAACGGCGGTCTTCACTCCCCCCGCGTGCGGGGGGATTAAGGGGGGTCAAACCTGACACCCGACTCGGGAAGCGTCCAGTCTCGGGTGGCGGGTGCAACCCCACCCCGGCCCTCCCCGCAGACGGGGAGGGAGGAAGAGCGGTCTTGCTCCCCTCTCCGCGTCGGAGAGGGGCCGGGGGTGAGGTGGATTTGGTTTTGATAAGCCCGACGAGGTCCGATCATGGCCGAACGAAATACGCGCATCCGGTTGGGGGTCTTCGTGGCGGGGTCGTTGGCCGCGCTGATGGCGTTGGTCGTCCTGTTCGGCGGGGCACCGAACGTCTTCTCCAACCGCAGCAAGTACACGCTGTTGTTCCCGGAAGCACCGGGGGTTGGCATCGGCACGCCGGTGCGGAAATCGGGCGTGCGGATCGGCGACGTGACGAAGCTCGATCTCGACGAGAACACCGGGCAGGTGCGGGTGTCGGTCGAACTGGAGCGAAAGTACCTCCCGCGACTCGGCGAAGAACCCACCATTAGCCGTGGCCTGTTGAGCGGGGATACGACGATCGACTTCGTGCCGAAAGTCGAAGCGATCGGCGTGACCCTGAGTCGCGGTGAGCCGTATGCGGCCAACTCGGAAATCGTCGGCCTCGCGCCGATTAGTGCGCGGTCGTTGCTGAAGGGGGCGTCCGACGTGTTGCCGACTGCCCAGGATAACATTGCCAAAGTCGTGGCGTCTATTCAACGGTTCGAGCAAGCGGTGCCCAAGGTGGAGCGGGCCATCGACGAGTTCGCCGAACTGGCCCGTAGTGGTCGAGAGTTTGTCCCGGAGTTACGCCAGACCAACATCAAGGTTCAGAATCTACTGGGAGTGGCGAACCCGGAAGATCCGAAGGACGAGCCGGTCAACGTTCGGGTCATGCTGAAGCAAATCATCGAACTGCTTCAAGCGGTGAGGCCGGTTGCCGACGACCTCCGGGCACTGTTGAAAGCCAACGGGCCGGAGATTACCAAGACCTTGACCGCCGTTCGCCAGACTTCGGAAAGTGCGAACGATTTACTGAATCCGGAGAACCGCAAAGCGATCAGCGCGACCATTAAGAACGCCCAAACCGGGACGGACGACCTCATCAAGAGCATCCGCATCGTCACGTTACTGGTCGATCAAGCCGAGAAGACCGTCAAAGAAGTGAACGCCCGCGTCGCCCAGACCGAGAAGATTCTGAGTAGTGCCGGCCGTGTGGCCGACAACGCGGAGCGGATTACGAAACCACTTGCGGACAACTCCGGGCAGATCGTGCAAGGTGTGGACCAAACGATCAAGAACTTGAACCTCGCCACCGAGCAGTTGAGCAAAGCGCTCGGTGAAGTGCGGATCACGCTCGCCACCGTGAACCGTGGCGATGGCACCGTTCAAAAGGCACTCACCGACCCGACGCTGTACAACAACCTGAACGAGACGACGGTAAACGTGGCCCGCGTCATGGTGCGGATCGAACGCATTGCGAAAGACCTGGAAGTGTTCGCGGATAAGGTCGCCCGCAAGCCAGAAACCGTGGGCATCGGCGGGGCGTTGCGACCCAGCACCGGGTTGAAAGAATCGCCGCTGGCACCACTACCCCCTTCCGCACCGCTGCCAATCGCGCCGACGTTGCCACTGGCACCCGGCATGAACCAACCCCAACCCCTCACCCCGATCGCGCCGGTGCCATTTGGCCCGGCTGGCGTACAACCCCAGACGGTTTACCGGCCCGCCACCCCACCCGCGAACGATTTGCCACCGAAGCAATAAAAAGAGGAACCACCATGCCGTTATTCGGGGCGCACTTTTCGATTGCGGGTGGGCTGTATCACGCTGCTGACACGTGCTTGGAGTACCAGTGCCAGACGTTTCAACTGTTCACGAAAAACGCGAGCCAATGGGCGGCGAAACCACTGACGACCGAAGACATCAGCGCTTTCAAATCGGCGGTTAAGTTGGCGAAGGCCAAGTTCGTGACGGCGCACGATTCGTACCTCATCAACCTCGCCGCGACGGATGACGGGCTGTTTGCCAAATCGGTGGATGCGTTCGTGATCGAACTCGAACGCGCCGAGACACTCGGGCTGAGTTACCTCGTCACGCACCCTGGTGCCCACGTCGGCAGCGGGGATGAAGCCGGGTTGATCCGCGTCAAGCAGGGGTTGGACGAAGCTCACCGGCGATGTCCTGGGTTCAAGGTGAAAGTGCTACTCGAAACCACGGCGGGGCAGGGGACCACACTCGGCTGGAAGTTCGAGCACCTCGCCACGATTTTTGAAACCGTCGCGGAACCGGAACGACTGGGGGTTTGTCTCGATACCTGCCACGTGTTCGCCGCCGGGTACGACATTCGCACCCCGGACACTTACAAGGCCACGATACAAACCTTCGACGACATCATCGGTTTGAAGCAACTGAAGGTGTTCCACGTCAACGACAGCCTGAAGGCATTCGGCAGCCGCGTCGATCGGCACGCGGGAATCGGGTTGGGGCACATCGGCGAAGAGGCGTTCCGGCTTCTGGCTACCGATCCGCGATTCGCCAAACTGCCGATGATCCTGGAAACGCCGAAGGAAGATGCGGACGGTGGGCTGATGGA
>JANLRE010000378.1:0-2714 GCA_031368205.1 Fimbriiglobus sp.
CGGAAGACGGGCAGGCTTCGCAAGCCTGCCGCACGGGGTTGGGGTTTACTTCTTCGCAGCCGGTGGCACGGCGGGAATGGCAACGGGAGGAATCACGATTCCGCTGTCATTTGAAGCCGGCGCGGCCGGCTTCGGTGGTGCAACTAACGATGGTTGAGCAACTGGGGTTGTTGGCAGTAGGGCGGGTGCGGTCACGGTCGGAATCAGCCCCGCCGGTTCGAGACCCGCAGCCGTCCGAATGCCGGTCCCGGACGGGTTCGCAACCACCCCACCGGCGGGGAGAATGCCCGGCGTGGGCACTGGCGCGTTCACATTGACCGGGAGGGCATTCGCGGGAACGCCGTTCGGCGGAATGATAATCGTGGCCACACTGCGGTCTTGAAGACTGTCGCCGTTTTTGTCGATCGGGTTCAACATTTCCACGCGGACTTGGACCGTCTTGGCGTCGGCGGGTGATACCGACACAATTTCGCCGATGATCGGCTTGCCGCGATCGTCTTGGCTCGGTTGGGGCCAGAAGAAAACGCCGCCTTCCGCCGTGCCGACGGCGATGAACCGTTTGTCGTTGTCGGGCGAAAATGCCGCACAGGTCACGGCCACGTTACGGGGGGTGAGCAATCGACGCCGTTCCGCACCCCGGCTACCGGATGCGGGGGCTTCCCACACCGTTAATTCGCCCTTCTGATCGGAATCGCCACCAACCGTCAGGATCAAACTGTCATCAGTCGAGAAGATCGCCAGGGTCGCAAACCGAGCGCCGCTACCCGGACTTTGAATCGTCCCGACGGAGCGTTCGTCGGCGAGGCTGACCACGTCCAGGCGTGTCGCGTCTTTGTCGAAGAGGACTTTCGAGCCGTCCGAGGACACGCCGAGAATATCGACCGTACCACCCCGGTGGTCAATGAGGGTCGCGGAGGTGGCACCCTTGTCGCCAAGCGTCCAGGTGCGGATCGACTTGTCCCGCGACACGGTCACCAAGGTCGCCTGCGGCGTGAACCGCACCGACGTGACGGCGTCCCGGTGTTCTTGCGGGAGGGCGTAAAGCTTCTTCTTGTCCGTGACATTCCAAACATACACGTCTCGACCGCTCGACGACGCGAGGTAACGGCCGTCCGGGCTGAAGGCGAGCGCGTTCACGCCGCCCGAATGGGTTTCTTCAAAGATCGCAAGCGGTTCCTTCGGCAACTTGTCCGGGTTGCTTACGTCCCAAAGGCGAACCTTACCGTCGTCACCGCCAGTTGCGACGAAATGCCCCTTCGCCTTGGGGCCGGTTGCAGTAACGGATCGGACGCCGCTCCCCGTCGGGTGCGGCAAGCGGTGCGATTGCTTCGTGTTCGTCGCGTCCCACACCAGTGCGGCCGCGTCCATCCCCCCGGAGACGATGAGCGGACGCCCAGGGTGTGCGGTCACGGCGATGCTCGTTACGTCCTGACGGTGGTAGTTCGCCAACGAATTCGGCGCCACGGGCCGGGTCGGTTCGACGTAGACCCTCATGCCCTTGCGAAGTTGCGACGCATACCCCGAATCCAGTTTCCCTTCGACACGGACCCGGTCCGTCGATTGGATTTCCAGAATCGTTTCACCCGCTTTGGCAAACTCATCCGGCGACTTGACGATCCGCACGACGCGACCGTTCATCTTGCTGCGGACCCAATACCGTTGCAGTTGGGCCTTGGCGGTTTCGAGGTCGCCGACCGTCTTCGCCAACTCTTTGCTGGAGTTCAACCAGTTTTCCTCGTAGCGCGCCGCCAGGGCTTGCTGGTTGAGAACCTCGCTTGTGGAAACACCAGGAACTTTAAGGGTTTGATCCAGAAGCTTCCGTTGTATCATCGAAGCTTCCTTCGCCTGAACGATGGCATCTTCCGTCGCCTTAACCATGTTTGTGAGCTGGTCGATTTGTAATTTCACAAGCTGTTCATCAAGCCGCGCGAGAATTTGCCCATTCTTGATGAGGTCATTTTCGCGGAGGCGACGATACTGTTGCTCTTTTTTCAAATCGCGTGGGTGGTAGATGATTTCGTCTTTGGGGTCGATCGGCGTGCCGGGCAGAATCGGCGTGCCGATGAGTTCGACAATGCCATCGACTTGGGCGGCAATTTGCACGCGGACGTCGTTGTTCACGACGGCGTTCGGGATCACGATTGGCTCACCAACCGGCGTCGATTTCTCGATCGCCTGCATCGGGACGCCGACCCACAAGGGGCCGCCAATGTCAACAGGTGCAATCGGCTTATCGCCGATGGCACCAGCACTTGGTGTTGTTGTGTTATTGCACGCCACGACCGTGAAACTTGCGCCACTGAGAACGGCAGCGGCTACCCAACGACGAACCGGAAGCATCAGAAATCTCCCCATAACTGTGAGACAAACCCCGCTAACGCGGGACGGTGTTAGTATGGCTGGCGATCATCCCGGCGCTCCGGGAGCCGTCCAGTCAAGGACAACAAGGCGACTTCTTAGAAGAAGAAAATCACCTTCTCAAAGAACCATTCCCACACACCGTGGAACAGCGAGTAACCCAGGGCGTGGTCGCCACACCGGATGCGCGTGTGGACTTCCACACCGGCCACTTTCAGTTCCGGCGGCACTTGGCCGGCCGCGCCGAATTCCTCCAGGTTCACCCGAACGTAAGCGATCATGATCGGCTCTTGCTCGTTGTGGTCGTCGCGGTTCGGCACCGCTTCTTTGGCCATGTCTTCTTCGTAAAGACGACC
>JANLRE010000833.1:0-2598 GCA_031368205.1 Fimbriiglobus sp.
TAAAAACGTGATGATCGGCGAAGTGTGGGTTTGCTCGGGGCAGTCGAACATGGAAATGACGGTGAATTCGAGTTTTGAACCGGAGAAAACGAAGAAGAATTCGGCGAACCCGAACATCCGCCTCTTCACCGTCAAGAAGCGCACTGCCACGGCCCCGATCGCGGACCAAAACGACCTGGGGCACTTCACCAAGTGGGACGAGTGCGGCCCGGACACCGTCGGCAACTTCTCCGCAGTCGCCTACTCGTTCGGTGCGAACTTGCAGAAGAATTTGCCAGCCAATACGCCGATTGGTTTGATCCACACGTCATGGGGCGGCACTCCCGCCGAAGCGTGGACTAGCAAAGAATCACTCGACTCCGTGCCGGAACTGAAGTACTACAACGACCGCGCAAAGAAAGCCGCTACCGATACAGAAGCCAGCAAGAAAGCGGTCGGGCCGAACACGCCATCGTCGCTGTACAACGCGATGCTATACCCCGTCATGCCCTACGCCATTCGCGGCGCGATTTGGTACCAAGGGGAGTCGAACGCCGGGCGGGCTTACGAATACAAGACGCTGTTCACGACGATGATTACGGACTGGCGCAAGAACTGGGACAAGAAAGCCGATCCGCTGTTCAAAGACGGACCCCATCTGCAAAATGACTTCCCGTTCTACGCCGTTCAACTCGCCCCTTGGCACGCCAATGATGCCGACGGCGTGACTTGGCCCGAGTTACGGGAAGCCCAAACGTTGGCCACAAAAACCCTCAAAAACGTCGGCATGGCCGTCACCACGGATGTCGGCGATCTGCTCGATATTCACCCGAAGGACAAACTCACCGTTGGCACCCGACTTGCGTTGGCTGCCCGTGCCCAAACCTACGGCCAGAAGATAGCCGGCAGCGGGCCGACGTATAAAGAGATGAAGATTGACGGCGAGAAAGTGACGCTGAGCTTCGACAACGTGGGCGGCGGTCTGGTCAAAAAATACGAGATGCTGAACGGCTTCACGATTTGCGGGGAGGACCACTACTTCTACCCTGCCAAGGCCGAGTTGATCGTGAAGGAGAACACGATCGTGGTTTCGAGCGACAAGGTCTCGAAGCCGGTCTCGGTCCGCTTCGGCTGGAAGAACTATCCCGTGTTGAACTTGTACAACAAAGACGGTTTACCCGCCGTGCCGTTCCGCACCGACGATTTCCCCTGGACCACAGGGCCGAAGAAGTAACGACCGGGGGTTGGTGACTATCATCTTCGCAGGGGCGGGCATTCGTGCTCGCCCCGATTTTGTTTTTCGAGACGAGGTTCGCTATGTCGGGTCAAGCCGATGTCGTCGTGATTGGTGGCGGGGTGATCGGAACTGCGTGCGCGTACTATTTGGCGAAGGCCGGGAAGCGGGTCACGCTCATCGACCGACAACAGTTCGGTGCCGCCTGTTCGCACGGCAACTGCGGGTACGTCTGCCCGAGTCACGTGCTTCCACTGGCAGCGCCCGGCGCCATCGGCAGCACACTGAAAACGCTGTTCCATAAGAACTCGCCGTTGAAAGTCCGCCCCGGCTTCGCGCTCGCTAACCTCGGGTGGTTCCTCAACTTCGCCCGTAAATGTAATCGGCGCGACATGCTTTCTGCGGCAGTCGGCATTCAAGCGTTGCTGAACTATTCGCGGACACTGTACGACGACTTGCTGACGACGGAAGCGATCGACTGCGAATGGGACACCCACGGCCTGTTGTTCGTCTTCCACACGAAGGCCGCGTTCGAGCATTATTCCGAAGTGAACCATCTGCTCACGGATCAGTTTCAGATGCCGGCGGAGCGGTACGACCGCGACGGCGTCCTCACGCTCGAACCGGCCCTAAAACCCGATGCCGCGTCCGGTGGATGGCTGTACAAATCGGATGCCCAATTGCGCCCCGATCGGCTAATGAGCGAGTGGCGAAAGGTGCTGGAAAAACAAGGCGTGACGATCCACGAGAATTGCGAACTGAAGGGTTTTTCCACGCACGCAGGCGGAGCCAACGCCGTGCAGACGAGTCGGGGCGAAATCCCGGCCACGTCGTTCGTCGTCGCCACCGGAGCTTGGACGCCGCTGCTGAACACGCATCTGGGCTGTCGCATCCCGATCATCCCCGGCAAGGGCTACTCGCTCACGATGCCGCGACCCAACCTTTGCCCGACGTACCCGATGATTTTTGAAGAACATCGCGTGGCGATCAGCCCGTTCCGGTCCGGCTACCGCATCGGCTCGACGATGGAATTCACCGGCTACGACGCCACGATCAACCCGGCCCGCCTCCAACTCCTCCGCGACGGCGCCGGCATTTATCTCCAAGAACCCGAGTGCGAACCCACCCAAGAAGAGTGGTGCGGTTGGCGGCCAATGGTCTACGACGGCAAGCCGATCATCGACCGTAGCCCGACTCTGCCCAACGTCGTCATTGCCGCCGGCCACGGGATGCTGGGGCTGTCAATGGCCACCGGCACCGGGAAAATCGTGACGGCAATGCTAACAAATGTGAAGCCGCCGGTCGAGATGTCGCATTACTCGCTGGCCCGGTTTTGAAGAATTCGCTGGGTGGGTGTCACATGTTTCGCTGGTCTTCTGAAAAGC
>JANLRE010000495.1:0-10863 GCA_031368205.1 Fimbriiglobus sp.
GAAGTGCTAACGCGGTGACACCGCTTCAATACAATACGCCCGTGAATCGGTCTGGGGACCGATTCTGTTGTCTTGGTTTTCGGCCCTGAAAGGGACGTTCTGTCAGCCCAGGGCCATGCCCTGGGAACCGGCACCCAGGGCATGGCCCTGGGCTGGTAGAACGAGCCTTTCAGGCCCGAAATCCCAGAGAATTCAACCGCCCGAAAAATTTGCCACAGCATGTTTCGGTCACGCCCTCCTTCCTTGAGTTTGACACGCGATGCCTGAAACGCTCCTCGATCGTCCGCCGCTGAACCCCGCGCATGACCCATTTCCCGTCAAAGCGGTGCTGAAGCCGCTTGCGGCATTGCCGCCGCGCGACCACAAAATCATCGCGGTTCTCCCGGCGTACAATGCGGAAAAAACACTCGCGGCCACGCTCGCCGACTTCCCGCCCGGTAGTGTCGATGAGATTTTGCTCGTCGATGATTGCAGCACGGACCGCACCGTCGAAATCGCCCGAGCGATGGGCTTGACGGTCATCGTGCATGACGTGAATTGCGGCTATGGCGGCAATCAAAAGACGTGTTACAAGTATTGCCTCCAACAGGGCGCCGACATCGTGGTGATGATTCACCCCGACTACCAGTACGACAGCCGCGTGATCCCCCATGCACTCAGCTTCATTGAACTGGGCATCTGCGATGTGGTGCTTGGCAACCGGATTCGGTCGCGGTCCGAAGCGTTGGCGTGCGGGATGCCGTGGTGGAAGTACGTGTGCAATCGCGGCTTGACGCTGGTTGAAAACATGGCCCTCGGCCAGAACCTCGGCGAGTTCCACAGCGGGTTCCGCATCTACCGGCGTGCGGTGCTGGAGAAAATCCCGTTCGAGCGCAACAGCGACGACTTCGTCTTCGACACTCAGTTCTTGGTGCAAGCCGTCCACTTCAACTTCCGCCTCGCGGACATCCCGGTCCCGGTCCGCTACTTCAACGAAGCCAGCTCGATCAACTTCCGTCGCAGCACCAAATACGGCCTCGAAACGCTAAAAACCCTCGCCCAATTCTGGCTCCACCGCTGCGGGGTGTGGACGTGCGCGTTGTTTGAACCCAAATCGCGCCCTACGTTTCATCATGAAACCAGTTTATTTCGGCCTCGAAACGATCCGTCGGGAGAGACGGACAAGGACGTTCGCGCTGAACCACCCCTCGCACCATCGGAAGGGGAAATGTGTTGACCGTGGGCAAGGGAGACGCGAAACTGAGCCGACGCCCACTGCGCGGTGTGACAGACCATTTGACCCAGTTCCCAGGTGTGAACGATCATGAAATCACTGGCCGCTATCACGGTTCTTGTCATTGCCTTCGGCAGTGCCTGCGTCACCCGTGCGGACGACCCGCCGCTGCGTGTGATCTGTTTTGGTGCGCATCCGGACGATTGCGAATTGAAAGCCGGCGGCGTCGCGGCGTTGTGGGCGGCGAAAGGAGTCAAGGTGAAATTCGTCTCCGTGACGAACGGCGACATCGGCCACTGGAAGCAATCCGGACCGGCCCTCGCGGCCAGGCGGAAGGCCGAAGTCGAAGCCTGTGCCCGCATCCTCGGGATTGAAACGCAAGTGCTCGACATCCACGACGGCGAGTTGGAGCCGACGCTTGCAAACCGCAAAACGATTACCCGCCTCATCCGCGAGTGGAAGGCCGATGTCGTCATTTCACCCCGACCGAACGACTACCACCCGGACCACCGCTACACCGGCATACTTGTGCAAGATGCCGCGTACATGGTTTCCGTCCCGTTTCTTGTCCCCGAGGTCGCCCCCCTGAAATCGAACCCGGTCTTCCTGTACTACTCGGATCGGTTTCTGAAACCGAACCCGTTTACGGCGGACGTGGTCGTTGCGATCGACGGGGTGATCGAGAAAAAGATGGCGTGCGTCGAGGCACTGGAATCGCAGTTTTTTGAAGGCGGTGCGTTAGGCGGACCGCATCTCATTCCGCCCGATGCGGCGGGAAAGTCGAAACGCCAGAACGAAGTCCGGACCGCCCATCTCGCGTGGAATCGAGAGGTCGCGGATCGGTTCCGACCCCGGTTGACCGACTTCTACGACGCCGGCCGGGCGAAGAAGGTCGAGTTCGTCGAGGCGTTTGAAATCTGCGAGTACGGGCGCCGACCACGCCCGGCGGAATTGCGGACGCTGTTTCCGATCATTGAGAAGTAACCGCGGCGCCACGACTCATTTCCCTGGGCCTCGGAAAAGCGTATTCCCCACAGAAGCGTCCCAGGGTAACGGACCTGCGGTCCGCAACCCTGGGCTAAGGGAACAACCCCGGTGGGGTTGAAAACCAGTCTCTGCAAACGTGAACAAAATTGCCACCAACTTCCTCGACGCTCACCCGGATTAGGACACTGACAGTTTCCTCGCTCGCGCGTCGGGCTAACCCGGACGGGCTACTTCATTGACCAATCTTTGCGTTGGCGGCTGGAGGGGATTTTCAGGGCTTCGCGGTATTTCGTTACGGTGCGCCGGGCGATTTTGACGCCGGCTGCCTCAAAATTGTCCACTATTTCTTCGTCGGATAGCGGGTGGGATTTGTTCTCCTCGCCGATGATCTCCAACAGCTTTTGCTTGATCGTTTCCCACGCCACGTTTTCGCCGGTGGTTTTGTTCAGCGTCCCGCCGCCGAAGAACCGCTTCAGCGGGAACACACCGCGTGGCGTTTCGACCCACTTGTCATCGACAGCGCGACTCACCGTGGTCACGTGAACGCCGACGATTTTGGCGATGTCTTCCATCTTCAGCGGTTGGATGTACTCCGGCCCCTTGTCCAGAAACGCCCGTTGATGATTGATGATGGCCCGAGTCACACGGATGAGTGTGTTACGCCGTTGTTGAATCGCGTCAATCAGCCAGTGGGCGCTGCGGTACTTGTTTTGCAGGTATTCGCGCGTCTTGGGGTCGTAGGATTTGTCCTTGGCCAGATCGACGTACTTCTTGCTGACGCGGACGTTCGGGGTCCAGTCGTTCGTCAGGCGGATGTCGAATTCGTCGTCGTCGTTGCGGGTGACAATGATGTCGGGCACGACGTACTTGGCGGACTCGGAGATGAACTTCGCGCCAGGTTTGGGGTCCAGGTGCCGCAGTTCGTCGATGGCTTCTTGAATCGTGGCGATGTCGGCGCCGGTTCGCTTCTGGATCATCGGCAAGCGGTTGTGCGCGATGTCTTCGAGGTGGTGTTGGATCATCGCCCGCACCAAGTCGGCGTGCAGCGTTTCCTCGGACACTTGCAGCAGCAGGCATTCTTTCGTGTCTCTCGCCCCGATGCCAGCCGGGTCGAGTTTTTGCACGACGTGCAGCATGTCTTCGACATCGCTGAACGTCACCGGCTTGGGGAAATTGTGGGCCAGTTCGTCCAGGTTGACCGGCTGCGGTTTGCCGCTGTCGGGGTCGTGCGACAGCAGGTAGCCGTTGTCGTCTAGGTGCGTGATGATGAACTCGGCGAGTTCGAGTTGGACGCACGAGAGTTCGAGGTACGGCAGTTGCTCCGACAGGTGGTCCTGCAACGACCGGGGTGCCTGGGCGATGTTCATCATCGCGTCGAGCTTCTTGTCCGATTGTTCTTCCAGACCCGCCCGGCTGGGCCGATGCTCTTCGTTGAAGTGGTCGCCCCAATCCTTGTTGATCTCGTCCATCCGCGCGAATTCGAGGTCGCCGGTCTCGTCGTGCTTCATCGGCGCGTCGGCGTTGAACTCGGGTTCGACAACCGGATCGGTCTCTTTGGCCCTGGCTTCTTTCAATTCGAGGAACGGGTTTTCCTGCAACTCCGCTTCAATCTTTTCTTGAAGGGCCATGACCGGAAGTTGCAAAATCTCCATCGACTGGATCATCCGCGGGGCGATGATCTGCGATTGCCGCATCTGCGGGCTGAGTTCAAATCCCATTCCCATCCGGCTCATACCAATCCCTCTCACGATTTCGGAACCCGAATCGGGAGCCTGGCATTGCCAGACACCCTTTCCGAATTCCGAATTCCCTACACGTTTCGGCGACCGTCCATTGCGTCGGCCAACATTTGCGGGTTGGCCAACTCCAGGGACGAACCACTCGGCAGCCCCCGCGCTAACTTCGTCACTTGCACCCCACTGCTTGCCAACAGGTTGTTGGCGTACAGTGCGGTTCCGTCCCCCTCAAGGGTGGGGCTGGTGGCAAGAATCACTTCCCGCACGCCACCCTTGCGCACCCGTTGAACCAGGGCGTTCAACGTCAACCGATCCGGTCCGACGCCGTCAAGCGGAGCCAGTCGCCCACCTAGCACGTGGTACAGCCCGCGAAAACTTCCCGCCCGTTCAAACAACGTTACGTCACGCGGCGACTCCACGACGCAAATAAGTCCCGCGTCCCGCCGGGGATCTCGGCAAATCGGGCAAAGAGTGCCTTCGGTGAGGTTAAAGCACTCCGAACAGGACCGCACCTTTTCCACAACGTCCCGCAACGCCTCGGCGAGCAGCACCGCGACCTTGCGATCCCCCGCCAACAGAAAATGCGCGATTCGCTCCGCACTTTTCGGGCCGATGCCGGGGAGCTTCGTCAGCTCTTCGAGCAGCTTCAGGATCGGCGCACTGGCTTCAGCCACAACGGTTCCAATCTTGTTTTTTCGTTCCCGGCGAACCGGCTGCGTAAGCTGCCGGGTGGACTCCCACAATCGGCTATCGACCACCCAAACGGAAGTGGCAGACCACCCGGCAGCTTGCTTACGCAGCCGGTTCGCCAGGAAAATTACAGCCCCGGAATGCCGCCGCCGAGGCCGCCGAGCATACTGGGCGGAATGCCCATCGCGGTGGCCATCTTTTGTGTTTCGGCGGCGAGGAGTTCGCGGGCTTTGCTGAGGGCTTGGTTCGTGGCAGCCACGATCAAATCTTCGAGCATTTCACGGTCGTTCAGCTTCAAGGCTTCTTCGCTCAACCGGCAGGAAACAATCTCCATCCGCCCGGTGACTTTGACGTGAACCATGCCGCCACCGGCGGCGCCTTCGGCGGTGATTTGCGCGATGGTCTGTTGCAGTTTCGTCGCCTCGCCCGCTAGCTTGTCCTTGTTGGCAAGCAGCTTCATCATCGCGCCCATTTCGTTGAACATCGCTAAACCTCATCCGGATCGGGAAGCCCGTCCATCGGTGTTTCGGACCCATCGTCGATCACAACAGCGGGTGTTAACGGTTGCGGCACGGAGTACGGGTTGAAGCCGTCATCGACCCGCATCAGTTGGGCACCGAGTGTGCTCATCGCTTTCTGGAACAACGGCAACTGAAGCAGATCCTTCTTGCGGTCCGGCGGGTTCGGTACCGCGTTCGCTGTCGGTAGTAGCCCGACGGCCTGTTCGTTCGTTCGCTCGACGCGAACTTGGCAGTCCTTGCCAGTGACCTTCTTCAACACCCGCCGGAACACTTCTTGGCTGGCGTCCGTCGCACAGCTATCATACGCGGCACTATAGGTGGTCGGAAAACGGATTGCAAGGGTGTTCGGCCCAATAATTGCAGGCAGTCCGGATGTTTCGAGGTGTTTCCCACGAACCATCCCGACATCTTGAACCACGTGGCTCCAGATCGCGGGCAAGTTTGCCGCAGTAATATCGCCGGTAGTCTTGTCCGGTAAAGAAGTTGCGACCACGGCTGGCTTAGTGAGGTCGTTTTTTTTTGACGCATCGGTTCCCGCTGCCGCAATCACAAGTGCCGTTGTCTGAACAACTCGAGAATTGTCTTTCGCTACGGCCTTCGCAGAAATTTGTGCAGGGACTGCCCCGTTTACCAGCATTTGCACCAACGCCGTCACTGACATCATTTCTTCGAGCCGGCTCAACCGCACTACCGCCACTTCGATCAGCACTTGAATATGCTGACTGCCACGCAACTTGCCTTTCGTCGTGGTGAGAACGTCCAACCCGGCTAGCACCGTATCGAGGTTCGTGCGGCCGGCGGCTTCTTGAATCTTCGCGTGTTGGGAGGGAATGCCCGGCAAGTCTTGGGCGTCCGAACCGGCTACGAGGATCACCATCAAGCCGCGCCAGTAATCGACGAGTTGGTCCAGCAGTTCGCCCAGTTGCACGCCCTGTTCTGCCGCATCGCCGACGAGTTTGATGGCCTGCTTCGTGTCCCGCGTCAAGATGGCCGTAGCCAAGTTGTCCACCCACTCATCCCCGGCGGTGCCGAGCATCGCGTGCAGCTTCTCGGCGGTCAACGTGCCGACGCAGTAGCCGAGTAATTGATCCAGCATCGTCTGCGCGTCCCGCATCGAACCGGCGGCCCGCCGGGAGATGATGTGAAGGGTGTCGTCATCGGCTTCGAGACCCTCTTTGCGGACGATGTGCCGTAACGTGTGGAAGATTTTCGTCGGCCCGATCGCGGCGAAGTCGAACCGCTGACAGCGGGACAAAATCGTGATCGGGATCTTCTGCGATTCGGTCGTGGCGAAGATGAACTTCACGTGCGGCGGCGGTTCTTCGAGTGTCTTCAACAGGGCGTTGAACGCCGAGTTCGACAGCATGTGAACTTCGTCGATGATGTAAATCTTGTACCGCGACCGTTGCGGGCGGAAGCCGACGTTGCTCTTCAAGTCGCGGATTTCTTCGACCTTGTTGTTACTCGCGCCGTCGATTTCCAGAACGTCGGTATCGTCGCCGTTCGCAATGCTCAGGCAGATTTCGCACACGTCACACGGCGTTGCCGTCGGCCCTTTCACGCAGTTCAGTGCCTTGGCCAAGATGCGTGCCGTTGAAGTTTTCCCCGTCCCGCGTGCCCCAGTGAACAGAAACGCATGCGCAATCCGCCCCGAGATGATCGCGTTCGACAACCCCTGCGCAACGTGCTCTTGCCCGATCAGGTCCGCAAACTGCTGCGGCCGGTACCGTCGCGCAACCACGGTGTAAGTGGCATCGGGAGTGGGGTGAGTGTTCGCCATCGGTCAAGCCCTGAACCAGCCGTGCATCACGTGATGTGATACTAGCGGAGAACCCGCCCGGAACACAATCGAGTTCAGGAAACTGCACCCGTGGGCGGGTCGAGAAGACTTTTTGACAGGATTTACAGGATTGAACAGGATTACAGAGTCAGATTTGAATCCTGTTCAATCCTGTGAACCCTGTCTAAAGTCGAGTGTCGTGCCCATGTCGCCAAGCCGCCTCGACCGCGACCGACAAAACCCAAACCGCTACGCGCCCGGACCGGGCTTCAGCAACGCTTTGCCGCCCAACTTCAGGTACTGCTCTTTGAGCGGCGGGTATTCTTCGAGCAAGTCGGCGAACCGGGTCTTGACCGCGTCGTTCACGTCGGGGTTGGCGGTTTCGAGGGCGACCATTTGTTTGGCGAGGGCTTCCAACTTCGCGGGCAGTGCAGCGGGGTTCGTCTTGGTGAGTTGGATGTTTGCCTTCGTCAGGCAACGAATCGACTCAAACAGATAGTCGTGGTAAAACGGCTTGACCTGCGATTCCATCCGGTGGGCGGTGTTTTTCAACTCGTCGATGTACGCGATCGCCATCGGGTTTTCGACGAGCTTACCATCCGGCCCTTTGATTCTTTCACTGAGCAATTCCGTGACCCACGCGGGCGGCTTGGGGTCGTTGAGTCCCTTGCGAATCTCGTCGTCCTTGGTGGGCAAACTGTCGTGCTTGGGCAGCGCTTTCAGTTCAAGCAATGCGATGAACGCGGACTTCGTGTCGTTCTTTGCGGCCATCAATTTGCGTAACGGAACGAGGTATTGTTGGGCCATCTCGCTCCACTTGTTGCGGGCTTCGCCCCAGAGTTTAGCCGCGACTTGTGGTTCCGCTTCAGCGGCTTTCGCTTCCAACAAGTAGATCGCTTCGCGGCGGAAATCGTTGTTGTTCGCCCACCCCGGTGTCGTTTTATCCCCGACTGGCTCTTTCAACACCGCGTCCGCTTCGGCGAACTTTTTGTCCTGGCGATAAGTGCGGGCGAGTTCGAGTTGCGCCCGGCGATACCGATCCACGATGACCGCGTCGGCTTCGGCCAAGTCCGCACTGCGTTTTTTCAATTGCTTGTCGTCAGCGGGTGCCGGGATTTTCTTGATGAACTCGATGGCTTTGCCGTAGTTCCCCAGTTCCCGAAGGCCCCGTCCCAACACGAGCAACGTCGGCGGTTTGACGTCCGGCTCGGCGGCGACTTTGTCGAGCACTTTGCCAATCCCCTGGGCCAGTGCATCCGCCTCGGCGGTCTTGCCGGCCTTGCGTAATGAATCAATCTGCGGTCGCACGCCATCGAGCATTTGGTTCAGCACCACGGCACTGCTGGAAAGACTGCCGCCGAGTTTCTTGAGGATGTCCAGAAGGTCGCCGATCTGATCGACCGCCCCTTCCCGGATGCGGGTTTGCATGGCCAGCGCGATGATGCGATCCCGGCGGAAGTCATCGACTCGTTTCGCCGCCGTGGTGAGGGGCGATTCGCCCGCGTTCGCTTTCGCCACCGCGCCGGTCTTCTGGGCCTCCGCCAAGATCGGCGCGATCTTCGCCATCGTTTCCGGGAACTTGCCCGCTTGATAGGCGACCAGGGCTTGGCCGAAGACCGCCCGCATTCGCACCAGTTCAATCCGCAGTTCGAGTTCGCGTTTATCGTCGGCGGTTAACTCCGTAAATGCCGTCAACTTCTTCGCCGCAGTCACGGTCACTTGTTCCGCTTTTGCTAGCTCGGCGGGACCGTTCAAGAAGTGCATTTCCGCCAGTTGAAGATGGACGAGTGTGGCGAGTCTGGCGTCGTCGGCGGGGGCACTTGGCGGAAGGTCCGGCACGTTCGAGAGGTCCGCCAGAATCCGTTTAGACACTGCCGCTTTTTGAGCGGCTGTCAGGGACGGCTTGCCGTCCTCGTTGGCGTTCGACGGACGGAGTATCTCGTAAGCCGCAATGGATTGGAGGTATCGTGCGTTGATGGACCGGGTGCTACCGGCCCCGACCCGTGCGCTGATGTCAAACGCTTCCAGTAACCGCCCAGATTGCAGATACTGCTGGGCCACTTGAAGCCGGGCCGCGTCCGTGTTGGGGTCTTGGGGAAACTGCTTGTCCAGCATCAAGCCAATCTTGGTCGCGTGGTCCAGGTCACTTTTGCGATCCTGGCTTTCTTGTGCGTCCAGTTTGCCGGACGCTTGGCGATACGCCTGCATCGCGTACAGTCCGGCCCGCGACGCCATCGCCGGGGCGCGGGTCGTCTTGGCGAGATGTTCCCCGAGGATCGCGGCCTGATAGGGTCGATCCGCGAGGATGTACGCATACACCAAATTCACCTGGGCGTCGGCGGCATCGCGGCTCAGGTCTTTGGGGATCGGTAGTTGTCCGATGCGTTCGTAGAGTATGACCGCCTTCTGCGCATTGCTTTTTCGATCGCCCTCGGTTTCCGTCCGCACCGCTTTGTAAAGTTGGACCTGAGCGATCATCATGCCCATCTCAAAATCGTTCACTTGCGACGCGACGATTTTGTCCGGGTCGCCGATCAACAAGCGAATCACCTGGGTGCGGTCTTCGGTGGCACGCGAACTGTAGTCGTTTTCCGGTTCCAGGATGCGCCGATACTCCCGCTCCGCACCCTGAAGCAACTCGCGGGCACTGCCTTGTAGCACCGGCTGCATCGTCATCGGGTCAATCTTGATGAACGTGCGGGCCTGTTGCTCTTTGGATTTCGCCAAGTAGTACCGTGCGGCGTAAACCTCCGGCGTTGGCTTCGTGCCACGCGGTTGCGGTTCGGCGAGCCACTGTTCAATCAGCCCTTGCGCTTTGCGGAATGCGACCGCTTTGTTCGGTTCGCCGAACGCCTTTTGGTACTCGCCACGCAGTTCAAAAAACCGGGCGGTCCGCGCCCCGGTTGCGGCGATCGTGGGCATCCGGTTCGCGGCGAGTTTCACTTCGTCGAAGGTTTTTTGGGCATCGACCAAACTGCTATTCTCGCGGTCACACTCCCCCACCCAGGCACGGGCCACCCAACAAAGTGGGTGCGTTTGATCTTCGCCGGACAGCTTCTTGAACAGTTCTTTGGCCGCCTTCACGGTGGCTCCGCGTTCGATCGCTTCTTTGGCGTCGGTCCGGAGGAACGTGAACGCGAGTTCAAACAGGTTGATCGCTTGGTCGAGTTGCGCCTGATAAAGTTCGGTGTCAATTTGCTTCAACCGCGCCGCCGTTAGCCCCACCTCGCCGCGTTGCTTGGCGAACTCCGTCGCCGCCTGACCAAATCGCTTGGCGGCGTCTTGGAACACCGGCCTCGCCCGCAGCAGTTCCGTTTTGCGGGCGTTGTCGTCCGTGAGTTTATTGGCCTTCGAGACCACGCCTTTGGCTTGAACGGAGATGAGTCGTGCGAGCGAAAGTGCCGCCTCGGCGCGACGGGGGTGGGTGGCATTGCTCGCCAGGAACTTGTCGAAATCCGCCTTGGCTTCGGTCACGAGCGTCGTGCGTTTTCTGTCGTCACTTTCCACCGAAGCGAGTTCGAGTTTGGCCCGCGCCCGCTCCAGTGGGATCACCGAAAGCGTGCCAGGGTTCGGATTTTTCTTGGCCAAGTCCGCAAGGTATTCGAGTGCCAAATCCGCCGACCCGTTCTCCCGCAGCCCGCGCGCCAAGTCGATCGGGTCCGAGGGTTGTGCGGAAGCGTGGCTGGCAAAAAGCACGATGACCGCGCTAAAACTGGCGGCCACACGGGAGAGTACGGACATGCAAGCAACTCCAGAAGACAGACCGCGCGGCGATTAGGGTTCGGGTAGTCCAGAAAACCATCTTCACCCCAGAGCAAACAAGTGCCGGTCACCCCCCGTTTGCGGGGGGATTAAGGGGGGTCGCTTCGACGGCCTGCCGGTCGCGGGTGAGAGCCTCGACCCCACCCCAACCCTCCCCGCACGCGGGGAGGGAGC
>JANLRE010000516.1:0-1472 GCA_031368205.1 Fimbriiglobus sp.
CAGGCGATGCCAACTGGTCGTTGCGGTTGTTGGGCCGCCAGGGTGTGGAGTTGAAAATTGTGGCCGCGGTGAGTCACGAAACGGTCCGGCACCCGCTCAAAAAAACGGCATGACGAATCGGAAAATCCGGTATTGGGTGATCCCTCCGCAAGCGGACGGCGAGTGTGTTGCCCATATGGAGGAAGTGCTAGAAACCTACGAAATGCCGCACAATCCAGCCATTCCCGTGCTTGGCATGGACGGGCAACCTGTTCCGTTGCTGAAGGAAACACGCCCGCCCATTGCGGGCACGGCCAAACACGCCAAGCGAGTCGATTCCGAATACGAACGAGCGGGCACGGGGCGTCGGTTCGCCGACAGCGCGACACGGCGTGAGGAAACGGCCGCCTGGTCCAGTGATGTCACCGCAACGCAACGGGGTGTCGATTGGCAAATGAAGATCGACGATGCCCGGATGAAACTGAAGTCAGTCTACCCGAAAATTAAGCTGTGACACAGCACTAGGCCTCGGTGGAACCTTCGACTTCGGGCCGACACCCCAACAGTTGCAAACCCTCCCGGCGCCAAGCAAACAATTGGTGTTTATTCCGGTCGGACCCAACGACCTCGTGGCATCGAACCCGAACGGCTACGGGTGGAACACGGCGGCGAGTGGCTTCGACCGCGTCGCAACCGACCCGTGGGGCACGCCGAGCGGCCCGTCGAGTTTCTTGTTGCGGGACGGTGCCTGGGGTGCAGCCACACCGGCTGGCGGGGACCGAAACTTCTTCGTCGCCGTGGCACCGAACCAGCCGGTCCAAGTGAGCCTCTTCATCGGCGACCAGTACGCCGCATGGTCTACGATGGACATTTACTTCGACGCGACCAAAGTCGGCTCGGTCACCCCGACGGCGGCGGGTCAGTTCACGCGCTTCGTCGCCAACTACACGCCGACTGGCGCCGCGATGACGATCAGTGTTCGGCAACCCCTCTCGACGACCTACTGGGTGCTGAACGGAATCAACGTGCGGCCCGTTTCGCTCGTCGCGCCGCCCAATATCAGCCGTGGCGATGCGGCAATCGGGACCGTTGCGAAACTGGCGGACGGCCTCACCCAAGACGTTTACGATGTAGCGTTCGCGCAGCCGAATGAACTCCTCACGGTCAGCCCGGCCTTCGGAACCTTGGTCGGCGTCGATGCCGATCCCGCGTTGAACGGTTTCCAAGTGGTCGCCAACGGCGCCGGCCAGGCCACGTTCGCTCTCCAACGCCCGACAGGTAACGGAAACAACTCGATCAACGTGACCGGGGCTTACAACCAATCCTCCACCGCGAAGCTGTTTGGGGGTTCGACGGCTTCGGGCGACTTTGTCCAGACCTACAACTTGCCGACTGTGCGGCGCTTGGACTTCGATTCGGTCAGTATTCCGGCACCACAGCCGTCGGGTACGTCGGGGTTGGCGCCTCCCAAGTTTACGTCAGTGCGGCTGGCA
>JANLRE010000630.1:0-2704 GCA_031368205.1 Fimbriiglobus sp.
AACCAAGCGCCAGAATGTTTTCGCCTTACCCAGGGTCTCCTTGCCCTATGTGGTGTATTGCACTTTTTCAACTCGGTCGTTCCGCTACGACCATCATGCAATCCGTGCTACATCGCACGTAGGTTAGCCACGCGGCCAGTTTGGCAAGCGGCTTCCAAGTCAGCGCACGTTGCCATGCTGAAGCGTTCGGCTGTCGGACCGCTAACTTGGCAGACGATCGTAGCCAGTCGCTGTGGCGAACGTGTCGGACTTCACTCATGCGGAAGCCAGCCGCGATCAGCATGGCCGTCAACGTGGACGGGGTGAAGTGGGTCAAGTGGCGGGGTAAATCGAGTCCAAACCAGTTGGGTCCGAATGCCCGTGCCGCCCAACTCGCACTGTTCGGGCAGGCCACAACAATTTTTCCACCAGGCACCAAAAGCCGGAATGCTTCACGCAAAATCGTGAGCGGTCGGTGAACGTGTTCGATCGAATGCCACATGGTGATGACATCAAACGAACACGGTGCGAGGTCGGGATGCGGTAGGCTTCCGACAAGTGCCCGCAAGCCCAATTCTTCCTGGACGCTACGCACGGCACCGACGGCGGCGTCCAAACCAGTGACCGTCCAACCGTGGTCGGCCATCCGTTTCAAATAGCCACCGCCGCCGCAACCGAAATCGAGTAACCGCCCTTGCCCGACCCACGGCAAATCGCCGTCACGCTCCGGACTGGACCGCCCCGTCCACCGCCCCCACAACGACGCTTTACCGGCTTCCCGCATCTTGCGTGGCCGCCGGTGCGGTCGGTAATCGCTGGGGTAGAAGCGACCGATGCTCGAATCGTCCGGACGCGGATTCGTGTAGGACAGCCCACAGAGGCGACACCGCACCACAGCAAATAGTAAGGCCGTGTTGTTGGTTGGGTTCGGGTCGGGGGCTTCAAATAAAACTTCTTCATCCCGCCAGCCACACATCGGGCACGGGGTGTCGGCCCACGAAACCAATGGCGTCGGCAAGGTGTCAGTCAGTGTCGGAGCGGTGCGCAGAATCATCAGTCCGCCCATTTCCCAGTAATGAATGCCGCGAACTTTACCCCGATGCGGCAAGATGGGTCAACACCAACCGGAACTTGATAAAATCTAACAGGACTCACCGATGAGGAATGCAACGTGAACATCAATGTTATGCGGATCGGGTTGGCTGCGTTTTGGCTTGTGATTGGCGTCGGGATCTTGCTGCGAGCCTATCTCGGGCTTGCCAATTTAGATGAGCGAATTGAATCCCGCAGCCTGGACTTGTTCGGCTTTTTGGGCGTGAGCTTGGCGGGGTGGAATCTGTTGCGTTGGTGGTTCAGTCGTCCCCGAACGATGAGCCAGAACGCCTTGCGAGACAAAATTGCGGCACGACGCAAGACGGAACATCCCGAAGAATACATCCCCGAACTCGACTTTACGAAAGACCCGGTTGAGCCTCCGAAGCCAGCACCGTGAGGGTCTGTTTTCCGTCCGGCGTCTCGGCTTCCAACACGGTGCCGGGTTCGATGTGCTTCCAATGAATGTAACCCAGCGCAATCGGACAATGCCAACGTGGCGACAGTATGGACGATGTCACGAGTCCGACTTCTTGGCCGTCCTTCATCAACTTGGTTCCGCTCGGAATCGTACCACCGGAATGCACTTTCAGACGCATGAAACTTCGGTTCACCCGCCCTGCCCGGTCGCGGGCCATCACGATCGGTTCTTGACCGGGGAAGCACCCTTTCGTGTAGCTGACAGCCCTTGTCGCTTTACCGACTTCCATCACGAACCGGTTCTCGTCGATGTCGATGCCATAAACCGGCGTACCGGCTTCGATGCGCAGGACTTCGTATGTCTCCAACCCGGCCGGTTTCGCTCCTGCCGCAGTTAGCATCCGCCAGACCCCTTCCGCCCGTTCCGGTACGCAAACAAGGTCGTAACCCAGGACGCCAAGGATGTCCCGACGCCGGATACTGCACGTCGCGTTCGAGCCGAAAGTCCGTTCCATGTGGCCGAACTCGGGCAAGTCCGGAATCTCATCACCGAGGGCACTTTCGATGACACTCTTTGCCATCGGTCCGGCTAGGTGCATTTGAGTGAAATCATTCGTGACATCTGCCATTTCCACCGCTTCTGCAATCAAAAACCGATCGAGATACTTCAACAAAGCCGCACCGCGTCCGGGGGTCGTTTCGAGCCAGATGGCGTTCTGACTATTCGCCAAGCGGATGTGGTAAACCCATGCCGCGAAGAGCGCCTTGGCACGCGCGTCGCAGAAGTAAGTTTCGCACCCCGCACCGAGTGGTAAACCCTTGATGTCGTTGGTACTAATGTTGTGAATAAAACCGGGCGCGTCCTTCCCCGTCAGTTGCAGCTTCGCAGCGTGTGAATAATCGAAAATCGCGGTGCCAGTGGTGGCAGCGTCGTATTCGGCGGCTGGGTCCGAGTAGCGAGCAGGCAAGCTGAAGTTCGCGTATTCGGCGAACACGGCCCCGGCACGTTGTGTCAAATCGTGCAACGCGGAAGAAGCAAGCATGTGGTCATTCCCTGTGTGGCTGGCTGCGAAAATCGAGGCCCCGATTGGCTATGCTTCCGCCACTTCAACCATCATTTTATGGGCATCCGGAAGGATAAGCGGGTGTTCCGCAGCGTCGAGGAGTCGTTGCACTTCGGCGACGGAATGCAACGGCGTGGCGAACAGTTCCT
>JANLRE010000670.1:0-1714 GCA_031368205.1 Fimbriiglobus sp.
TCGTGGCCTGGGGGTGGGTCGTCGTGCAGGCGGCCACCGAGATTCCCGTCACCGACGCGATGATGGTGCGGACCTTCGCGGAGGAAGTTTACACGCAACTGGTGGGCGCCACGGACGGCTACGCCAGCGCGGTCGTCGTGGTTATACCGGCGTGGATTGCGGCTGTGGGGATCGGTGGCGTGTTGATTCAACGAACCGATCGCGTCTTCGGGCAAGCCCCCACGGAAGCGGGCCGACCCGTTGAGTTGCGGTTAACAAGAACGCAGCAAATCCCCTGTTTTATAGTTGTTTGGATAGTTGTGTTGATGATGGCCGCGTTGCCGTTCGTGGCGTTAGTGTGGAAAGCAGGCGGTGGTTCCAGCCGGGTCGGGTGGGATGGGCTGACGTTGTTGGCGGAGATTCGCAAAGTCGTGCGGACCGATGGAACGGTTCTGGGGCTGAGTGTACTCGGTGCCCTTGGCAGTGGCGTGATCGCGGCGGGGTTGGCGTGGTTGGCAGCTTGGCTGGCGTGTCGGGGTCGGTGGTTTGGTTGTGGGCTGTTCGCACTGTGTGTGATCCTGGCCGTGACGCCCGGCCCGCTGGTTGGACTTGGATTGAAAGAGGCAATTGGTCATCTCGTTGATGCGGAAGAGTGGGCGCTGAATCAAACCGGGGTCACGCTCGAATTCCCCCCGCTCCGCTCCGCTCTGTACGACCAACCGTCCCCGATCCCTGTCCTGTGGGCAGCGGTGGTGCGGCTGTTCCCGGTCGCGGTTGTGATCCTCTGGCCGGCGTTGCGAACCATCCCGCGTGACCTCCTCGAAGCAGCAAAACTCGACGGCTTCGGCATGATCGGCGAGTGGCGTTACGTCGTCATCCCACTCACCATACCGGCGTTTGTGCAAGCCGCCCTCGCCGTCACCGCGTTGTCACTGGGCGAAGTGAGTGCCGGCAAACTCGTCAACCCGCCGTTCCGCCCCGCGTACATTTTGCGGCTGTTCGACCAGATGCACTACGGCACGGACAGCACGGTGGCGGCCCTTTGCCTACTGCAAATCGGCGTGACCGTGTTGCTTGCGATCCTGTTGTTGACGGCGCTTCGCCCGACCAATGCCCGACGAGATTTCTGATGGCCGTGAACGTCGAACCCTATGTTTTCCTCCGCGTCGTCGTCGGCTCGCACGCCTTCGGGTTGGCCACCGAAACGTCGGACGAAGACCGACGTGGGATTTACCTGCCGTCCGCCGATTGGCATTGGTCGTTGGCGAAGCCGCCCGAACAAGTCGAGTCGATCATCGACGGCATTGACGTGGTCGATTGGGAGATCGAGAAGTTTCTGACGCAAGCGTTGAAGGGCAACCCGACGATTCTCGAAACGCTCTGGTCGCCAATCGTGTTGCATTCGGACGCCCTCGGCGACGAACTCCGCGCGATGCGGACGGCGTTTCTGTCTCGTGCGATTGGCGGGACATTCTCCGGTTATGCGAAGTCCCAATTCCACAAGATGCAAAGTTCCGTGGCCCGTGGCGAAGGCTTCAAGGCGAAGCACGCCATGCACCTCATTCGGTTGTTGCACAGCGGCATCTACGCCTGCCAGCATGGCGAAATTCTCGTCGATGTCGGCGAACACCGCGACGAGTTGATGGCCATTCGCCACGGCAGAATGACCTTCGCGGACGTGTTCCGCCGAACCGAAGAACTGACCGCCCAATTCGAGGCCGCCTTCGCGGAGTCC
>JANLRE010000709.1:0-21038 GCA_031368205.1 Fimbriiglobus sp.
CGCCGCCGATGAAGGCGGCACGATGCCGGACGACAAGGGCGTAATGCAGCCGTTCAAAGCGATCGGTGCGGACACGATGCGCTGGCTGTACTGTCGGCACAACCCGGCGCAAAACCTGAACTTCGGCCCGATCCCGGCGAACGAAGTACGGGGCAAGTTCATCATCAAGTTGTGGAATTGCTACGCCCTGTTGTGCAACTACGCCCGGCTCGACGGGTTCGATCCGACTGGACCCGAAGTAGCGCTGACCGACCGACCGGACATCGACCGCTGGATTCTGTCCGACTTGCAAAACTTGGTACAAACCGCGCAGACCAGCTTCCGTAGTTACAACGTCGCGGCGTTCGCGCAGGACACCGAAGAGTTCATTGATGCGAAGTTGTCGAACTGGTACATCCGCGTGAACCGCGATCGGTTCTGGAGCAAGAACGCGGAGTTGGACGCGAACGGACTGCGCGACAAACAAGCGGCGTACCAAACGCTGTACACCGTCATCACCACGCTGGCGAAACTAATCGCGCCGTGCGTGCCGTTCTTGGCCGAGGTGATGTGGGCGAACTTACGCACGGAATCCGACCCCGAATCGGTTCACTTGTGCGATTACCCCACCGCGAACGAATCGCTGGTGGATGCCCAACTCTCCGCCGACATGGACGCCGTGTTGCGGATCGTGAACCTCGGCCACGCCGCCCGGAACGTGGCGAAGCTGAACGTCCGCAAGCCGCTCGCGGAACTCGTCATCGCCGCCGACGTTGGGGAGTCTGATCCAGAGGCAGAGAAGACGAGTGCGGAACTCGCCACCGCCGCCAAGAACGATGCTAACCGACGTGCGATAACGGGCTTCAACGCACTGATTCGCCATGAGTTGAACGTCAAGAAGCTGACCCTTCACACGGCGACCGAACCGCTGTTGAAGGCAACCGCCAAGCTCAACAAAAAGACCGCCGCGAGCAAGCTCGGCCCGAAGTTGAAAGAAGCCGAAGCCGCGTTAGCAAAGTTGGACGCCTTGCAACTGACCACCCCAATCGAGATCGCCGGGGTCACGCTCGAATCCGCCGACATCATCAAAGAATACGCCGCCCAACCCGGTTGGGTCGCGGTCGTGGACAAAGGCACCCAAGCGGCGCTCGACACCCGCATCACGCCCGAGTTGAAAGCCGAGGGCTTGGCCCGCGACGTGGTCCGCTTCGTGCAAGACGCCCGCAAGGACGCCAAGCTCGATGTCGCCGACAAGATCACGCTCAATCTACAAACCGACAGCCCCGAACTCCGCAACGCCATCGCCAGCCACCAAGCCACCATCGCCGCCGAAACCCAAGCCACCACCTGGAGCGACACCCCACTGACACCCGACTGTCACACCAGCACCGCGAAAATCGACGGGCAGACCATGACGATTGGGCTACGAAAGGCGTAGCGGCGAGTTCTTGCTGGCGTTGGAGGCGCGTTCGATTGAGCCAGCAGTGCCGTCGGTGAACGCGCCTCGTGACCCGAAGACGGTCGCCGATCCCAAGCCGAAAGCGGGTGTGGAAGCTCGGCAACACCCTGTTAGAGCTTTTCGTTGCACCCAAACTTTACCAGAACACGAGAAGTGAGTTTGACCGCTTCCCGAAACGTCTAAAATTACGCCTCTGTCCCCGTCCGCTGTTCTTGTATCGAACTTGCCACCATGCCGATTGACATTACCGCGATTCCGCAACTGGCGCGCAACCTGAACCGCGTGGTAGAAATTGCAGGGATTTTGGCGAAATACGGGCTGGCGGATTGGCTGGACCGGCTGGACACCCGGTTCTTGCGGCGATGGACGAAACACACGGCGTTGCAAACACTCGCGGAAATGAGCCACGAGCAACGGGTTCGGCTGGCGTTCACCGAGTTGGGAACCACGTTCATCAAGCTGGGCCAGATGCTCAGCACCCGCCGTGATCTCATCGGACCGGCACTTGCCAACGAGCTGGCGCATCTGCAATCCGACGTGCCCGGCGATCCGTTCGAGCAGACCAGAAAGACGATCGAAAGCGAGTTGAAGAGGCCCCTCGGCGAACTGTTCGCCAAATTTGATGACGTACCACTTGCATCGGCGTCGATCGGCCAAGTCCATCGGGCGTGGTTGCCGGACGGTCGGGAAGTGGTCGTCAAAGTGCAGCACCCGGACATCACGTCACGGGTGGAAAATGACCTGTCGATTCTCGCGGAATTGGCTGGGCTGGCAGACGAGTACCTTGCGGACGTGCGGGCCTATCGTCCGGTCCAAGTGGTAGCAGAGTTTCAAAAAGTGTTACGACGGGAACTCGATTTTCGCCGGGAATTACGCCACTTGCAGATCTTCAACAAGAACTTTGCCAACGATGCCACGGTGCAATTCCCGGTTCCGTTGCCGGAGTTGTCGTCCGAAAAAGTGCTGACGATGACGTACCTCAAAGGGCTGCCGCTCGGCAAATTGGGGTTTGCGATTTCCACTGGTTTTGACGCGGATGAACTGGCTCGCCGTGGGGCGCGAGCGTTCTTGGACATGATCTTCCGCGACGGCTTTTATCACGCCGACCCGCACCCCGGCAACATCCTGGTGATGCCGGACGGCGTGATTGGGTTACTGGACGCCGGCATGGTCGGACGGGTCGATGAAAAGTTGCGATCGCAAATCGAACGGGCGATGGTCGCCGTTTTGGCGAACGACGCCGTGTCGGTGACCGACCTCATCATGCAAGTCGGGGAAGTGCCGCCGCACTTCGACCCCGTTAGCTTGCAATCGGAAGTCGCCGACCAACTCGCGTTTTATTGGGGGATGCCGCTCGACCAATTCAACCTGGGTGCGGCACTCGATGAACTAACGGAAGCCATTCGCCGATACCACATCCTGCTCCCCGCACCGTTGGCGATGCTCTTGAAAGTGCTGGTGATGCTTGAAGGCACCGCCAGGATTCTTAGCCCGACGTTCAACTTGGTCGAGGTGCTGGAGCCGTACCGCAAGCAGTTCGTGCGCCGCAGGTTATCGCCCAAATTACTGATGCGGCGATTCTTGATCGCGGCCCGCGATTGGGACGAGGTGTTACAAGCCCTGCCCCGCTTAACCCGCGACCTAATGGCCTTACCCGCCGTCAAGAATTCGCGGTGCAGTTGCAACACCAACACCTCGAACCCAGCGTCAACCGGCTCGTCTTCGGCATGATGACAAGCAGCCTGTTTGTTGGGTCCGCGTTGCTATGGGCCTCCAAAGCCCCACCCACATTGGGTGATGTCTCCGTGTTCGGGTGCGCCGGGTGTCTGGTGAGTGGCGTTCTAGGATTCCGGCTATTCCGCGCCATCCAGAAGTCCGGCAAGTTGGAAGATTCGTAACGCGAGATGTTACAATTCTTGTCATCAATTCTCCACGACCCACACGTCAATCTCACCACGTGTTTCAACATGCTTTAACTTCGCGCCAAGCAGGTTACGGTACTCGGCAGCTTTGGGATCGCCCACGAAACAGCCAACACGAATACTATCAGAGGGTACACGGCCCCAGTATTGTTTCGTCGGCTCGCTGCGGTGTGATAACGCCCAGATGCGATCAGCTTTGCCATTGTCGATGTAATGCCAATTCACCATGTACATTGCGGGCCAAACTTTCCAATAGTCGCCGGCCACGTGGGTGCAGCGGGCGGCGATCAACTCGTTGACTCCGTCTGAACGGCTGGTTTTTAGGCGGTTTTGCACGACAGAAGCCGACGGCGACCCCCAGACGATGGGCACGGCTAGGAGCGTGAACACCATGCCCAGTGTCTGGAGCCGGTTTGCGCCACGGGCGGATACGCTGGCGAGGAGCGGGCGTAGAAGACAGAGGCAGACGCCGATGTGAATCATCACGAAACTCGGTACGGCGTACCGCCAGCGGCCTTGGAATAAAACACACATTGCCGCGCAATATAACATAGACGAAATGAGTATTACACACAGAGTGAAGAGGCCCTGTCTGTTGACCGTTCTGTATCGTTTCATCAATAGCAACGCAATCGCCATTGCAAATATCACGGCGCCACTTGCGGCCCATGTCGCGGGTTGCAATTCGTCCCAGGAGCCGGTTGCGGCGCGTTCGAGCAATGTTGTCCACTCGCTAACCGGCGGGCGGACGATCCAGGTGGTTCGGTACGGCGTCGTGCGTTGGAGGAACATGGCGCACACGGAGCCGAAGCCGCACAGCCCGACGCCGTACACGATCTTCGCAACTAACGGGTGCGACGCGATTTGTTTGACGCCGGTCTCGCGGGGTAACAACGATTCGGGATCATCGCCGCTGAGCCACCGCGTGAACGGGATCAAGGTTGCGAGTGGCAAGAACATTAAGCCCATCGCGGAGTTGACCCACGACCCGATGAGGAAGCACGCTGCCCCGACCATGACACGCCGTGTCCAAGACCAATGGTTGTTCTCCGCCATCAACAGCCCGCAGAACCCGAGCGCCAGCGAGATTGCGAAGACGTTGAAAGTGCTGAAGTACAACCACTGAAACAACGGTGGCGCGAACAGGAGAAACAACCCAATCGCTGCGATGCCGATGGCTCCCGACAACCGGCCGGCGCCGAAGTACCGCGCGGCCAGCGGAAAGCACGCCAGTCCCGCCCAGATCGTGATGCCGTTCTGGACTAGCAGATTGGTCAGGGGGTGATCGAACGGGGACGCTAACAGTGCCGTTAGCATCCCGTAGCGGTTTTGTTCCCAGTAGTAGAACGTCCACTTGTGCAGGCTGATTAGCACCGGCACAAGTGAATCGGCGTGGTGTAAACCGTGGAACGTGCTGAGGTCGAGTAGCACGGCGGCCACGGTGATGCCCAGCACCGTGACGGCTCCGGAGTGATAGCGAATCATGCCGTTGGTGCTACTGTTGGTGCTGCGGAGGTCGCGGCGGCGATTTGTTGCAACAACTTCGGCGTGGCTTTCACGGTGCCTTTGCACTTGGGGTACTTGGTGCAACCGAGGAAGTAACTGCCGCCGCCGAAGCGGGATTTTTGCAACCGCATCGGCGAGTTGCAGTCCGGGCACGTCTCCGTAATGGTGATGTCGGGCAAGTCCGATTTCGCGGCCTTCGACTTGTCCGACGGTGGCGGCATCGGTGGGAGAATGTCCTTCAGCTTCTCGCGCAATTCGGCGTTGATCGACTTTGCGTTGCGGCACTTCGGGTAGCCGCTGCACGACAAAAACGGGCCACGCCAACTGGTGCGAATGTGCATCGGGCTACCGCATTTTTCGCAGTTGATGCCGGTGTCGGCGGGCTTCACGGGGTTGCCTTGGGCGTCGCAATCGCCCATGTACTTGCACTTGGGGTCCGGGCAGGCCAAGTAACTTTTGCCCACTTTGCTCTGCTTCAACAGCATCTTGTGCTTGTCGCACTTCGGGCACATGTGCGGCGTCGGCAACGCGGTAACGACCGGCTTGCCGTCGGCGTTCAGGTTCATCAACGTCGGGCAATCCGGCGCGCCTTGGCAGGTGAAGAAGACCCCGAAGCGGCCTTCTTTGCGGACCATGAACTTGCCACAAGCGGGGCAAGCGATGTCCGTCACCGTCGGTTCGGCGCGTTCGGTTTCACCCTCGCCGGGTTTGATGTAACTGCACTTCGGGTCGTCCCGGTACCCGGAGCACCCGATGAACGGCTTGCCGGTTTTCGCGCTGAACAGTTGCAGCAACGGCTTGCCGCACCGGGGGCAGTTCTCGCCGACTTCGATGCCACGCAACGCGGGCATGTCGGTCTCGGCTTTCTTGAGAGCGATGCTGAACGGCCCCCAGAATTCGTCGAGCACTTCGCGGTAGTTGCACTTCTGCGTTTCGATCTCGTCGAGTTCTTCCTCGAAGTGGCTGGTGAACTTCAAGTTCATGATGCCGGGGAAGTGGGCGACGAGCAAATCGGTGACCACCTTGCCCACGTCGGTGGCGAAGAACCGGCGGGCTTCCTGACGCACGTAGCCACGGTTCTGGATCGTTTCGATGATGCTGGCGTAGGTACTCGGGCGGCCGATGCCTTCCTTTTCGAGCATCTTCACGAGCGACGCTTCGTTGAACCGCGACGGCGGTTGCGTGAAGTGCTGGGACTCGAACAGGTCGAGTTTGTCCAGCGGCATTTTGTCGCGGAGTTGCGGCAGTTCCGTGTCGTCTTGCTT
The DNA here is from genome assembly GCA_031368205.1 of Fimbriiglobus sp. Lineage (GTDB taxonomy): Bacteria > Planctomycetota > Planctomycetia > Gemmatales > Gemmataceae > Fimbriiglobus. Next base: position 6,132 of record JANLRE010000709.1, read on the forward strand.
GCCGGCGGTGGTCATCACCCTGCGGTAGCCGTCGAACTTTTGAATCTTGCCGGTGGCCTTGAACAGCCCGGCCCCGGCGGTCACTTCCACGTTGGTGACGGCGAAGATCGCCGGGTTCATTTGGCACGCCACGTAGCGGTTATAAATCAACGTGTACAACCGCAGTTGGTCCCCAGCCAGCCCACCCGCCTCGGCCCGTTGTGGCGTCATGGCGATGTCCGTCGGGCGGACGCATTCGTGGGCTTCTTGGGCGCTCTTGCCGGACGCGAAGAAGTTGGCCTTCGCGGGCAAGTACGCCGCGCCATACGTGGCCTGAATGTGGTTCCGCACGTTGGTCAACGCATCCGGCGAGATCCGCATACTGTCGGTTCGCATGTAGGTAATCAGCGCCACGGTGCCTTCGCTGCCGAGGTCCACGCCCTCGTACAACTTCTGCGCCGTTTGCATGGTCCGGGAGGCGCTGAACCGCAGGCGGATGTTCGCTTGCTGTTGCAGTGTTGATGTCGTGAACGGACCGGGGGCACGCTCCGGGCGGTCCTTCTGTTCGATCTTGCTGACGACGTACTTCGCACCCACCAGCGCGGCGGTAATCGTGTCCGCGTCCGCTTCGGATTTCAACACCGGGTCGGCGCCGTTCCATTTCGCCAGTTCCGCAAGGAACGAACCGGCGGGCGGGTTCGGAATCCCGGCTTTTTCGGGCGTGACAATGGCATCCGGGGTCGCGGTTTCATCGCCCGTTTCGCGGTCGGCGGCGGCGACTTCCTCGGCATCGGGCTTGTCGGGGTCCGTCGCCTTGTCGTCGGCCTTTTTCTTCGCGTAAATCTTGCTCTTCTTCAAATCCACGGCCCACTTCACGCCGCTGCCTTGGGGCGCGAGCAGTGCCGTCAATCGCCAATACTCTTCGGTGCGGAACGCTTCGATTTCCCGTTCGCGGTCCACGATGATTTTCACCGCGACCGATTGCACACGCCCCGCACTGAGGCCACGGGTCACCTTCTCGCCGAGGATGCTCGACAGCGGGAAGCCGACGACCCGGTCCATTGCACGGCGGGCTTCTTGCGCCTGGACGCGGTCCATGTTGATCTTTTCCGGGTGCGCCATCGCCTCCTGGATCGCCTTCTTCGTGATTTCGTTGAAGCGAACGCGGAAGGTCACGGCGGGGTCGAGTTGCAGTTCGTCGGCAATGTGCCAAGCGATGGCTTCCCCTTCGCGGTCGGGGTCACTCGCCAAAAACACGCGGGTGGCTTTCGACGCGGCCACGCTCAGTTCATCCAGGATGTCCTTCTGGGTGCGGCGTTTGCCCTTGCCCTTGTTCTTCGCCGACTTCGCACCGGCATCGACGAGGTAGCGCAACTTCCAGCCGTCGCTGATGCGAATACCGGACACTTCCTCACCGGGTTGCTTACGGCCGGTTGCGAGGTCGCGGACGTGGCCGTAACTGGCCAGCACCTTGAACTTGTTGCCGAGGTACTTGTTGATCGTCTTCGCCTTGGCCGGCGATTCCACGATGAGCAGATCGTAGTGGCCGGACCCATCCGGCGAGAGCGGTGGCCGGGTTACGGCACCGATTGCCGCCTTGGTGGTGCGCTTGCTCCGTGCCGCCGCCGGTTCGAGTCCCGTGCTGGCTTTGGCAGCGCGGGGCTTCGCGGGTTTGCGCTTCGCGGCCGGCTTCTTGGCGTCGCTCACGCTGTCGGTCGTTGTGGTCTTCTTACGTGGACTAGGCACCGGCGAAACTCCCTGTTGCGGTTGTTGTGACCCGCAGAATTCGTACAATCCGTTGGTTGAGGGCGGCCAAAAGTCCCCTCACCCTTAGTACAGCCTTACACGGGCTGTCAAGGGCTTCGGTCCCAAAATGCCCCCAACTGCTGGCACCATCACGCAGCGTAACCTGAGACAGGCCATGGCTTTCAATCCATTCGATGTTTTTCGGCGGAATCAGCGAATCTTGTTCGCGTTCCTCACGGTCCTGGTCATGTTTATGTTTGTCCTGTCATTCGGGCAGGGGGATTTCTTCTCGTTAGTCCCGAAATGGCTCGCCTCCCGGCAACGCGGCGGGGAAGTCCTGGCCGTGGTCAACGGCGGTAAAGTCTACAGTTCCGAGATCGGTGACATCGAGAGCCAACGGCTCTTGTCCAACGAGTATATGTACCAAGCCGGTGGTCGGACGATCGAGAACCTCCGCAAGTCGGTCGTCGAAGGGCTGACCCGCGTCACGGCCCAGAATCGGACAGTCATCGAACAAGCTCTGACCGCCCAAGGTAACGGCTTTGTGACCGAAGAGTTTTCCCGCCAAATGCAGTTCGCGCAAATGGGCTTCGGCCCGATGCCGTCGATGGAAGATTACGCGAACGTCCGGGAACGAACTCTGGCCATGACCCAGGTCCGGCTCAACGACATTCTCACCTCGAAGACGCCGCAGGAGCAGGACCAAACCGTGGCGCGGTCGATGATGTACCTCATTGATCTCGAACAACGACTGCTGGCCGGACAAGGCAACCAAAAGAACGCCCACTACTTCACGAACCAACCCAACGACACCCGCAACGCCCGCGACGCGATGGACTTTCTGCTGTGGCTCAAGAAGGCCGATCAACTGGGCATCCGGTACACCGAAGACGACCTCACGGAACTGGTGAACACCGAGTTCTTCCGAAAGATGACCAACGACGATTGGCGTGCCGTCGAAGATTCGATGCGGGGCAAGCGGGGGTTCACGCCACAGTTTATTCGCGCCGCCTTGGCCGATGAGTTCCGGGTTCGGGCGGCTCAAACCGCCGTGCTGGGCCAGTCGTTCCTCCAGACCAACAGCCGAGAATACGATTCCCCGGCGGAGTTCTACAAGTTCTACCGCGAGCAATGCGTACCAGGGCATTACGGCCTGATTGCCGTACCCACGGAAAACTTCCTGGACAAAGTCACCGGGAAGCCTGATGAAACCGCTGCCCGCGAATTCTTTAACAAAGGCAAGAACGAAGACCCCAACCCCGGCTTGTCCCGGTTCGGACTCCGCGAGCCACGCAAACTGAAGCTCGAATGGCTCGAAATGAAAGGCGACGAACCGTACTTCAAAGCCGCCGCGACGGAAGCGGTTCAGAAGCTCGACCTCATGACGACGCGGGGCGGGTTCCTGTTCGCCCCGGTCGGCGGCGTCACCCTCTCTACATTACTCACCGCGTTTGCCCCGGCTTACACGCCGAACCTACAGATGAGCCAACTTTACAAGGACTACGTCGAGCAACACCGTTCGACCCTGAAGCAAAGTTGGTACACGATTTTCCCGAGCAGCGTCGTCCCGGATACGAGCCTCATTCGCACCCCGAACATCGCCGCAGTCACGGCCATGCTGGGTGGCAACTTGGCAACGGGCGGCAGCCCCCTCGCGGCACCGTTGTTACTGATCGGCACCGCGAATCTCGCCGACCGCAAAGCCCGTTTTGACACGCTGCCGCTGACGTTGATGGCGCCCGTCTTACCGGGGGCTTCGACGTTGGCCCAGGCGATTGCAATGGTCGCCCCGCAAGCCGTCGTGGCTGAACCGTTGCCACTGAATTCCGTGCGGAGTTTTTTGACCGAACAACTCCGCACCAAGATGACCAAGGACATCGCGTTCGGGGACGTTGTTAAACTTGAAAAAGACCTCACGGAGTTAAAGCCGAAAGCGGACTCACCGGAAGCCAAGAAGATGATCGACGATTTCATCACGCTGCGGGGTTTGAAGCGCGGGGCGTCGAACGAGTTCCGCGACATCTACACCCTGTTGAACGACGAAGGGCTGCAACCGCTCAAGGACAAGAAAGACGATAGCAACCCGCTCAACCCGAACCCGACCGTGACGCCCCTGCAATTCGGGCAACGCTTCTTCTTCGACGTGGACCGTCAAGCCCGGCGTGCGGTGCCGAGTGTCGGGTTCTACAAACTCCAACCCTACCCCGCGTTCAACATGCCGATGTTCATGGCGTGGCGTGTCGCCGAGCAAGCGCCGGAAGCGTTGCGGGACATTAACCTGCCCGAATCGCGTGCGAAAATCGAAGCCGCGTGGCGGCGCAAGCAGGCGCGTGAGTTGGCGAAAAAGGCAGCAGAGGGACTCGCGGCCAAGTGCGCCAATTTGGGGAACAGCGTGGTCGAGATCGAACCGAAGTTGAAGCAGTTGCAGAAGGAATTCGCCGCGCAGTTCCCGACCGAGGCCGCGAAGGAGAAGGTGAAGTACTTCACGATCGACGATGTGGCCCCGATCGTCAGTCGCAACGTTCCCGGTAGTCCCCAACCGCAAGTCGGCGGCTTCGGGTTGGCGCCGTCCGACAACCTGCAATACCCCACGCAAAAGATGGCGGAGGACTTGCTCAAGAACAAGGACAAGCCGTTCTCCACGAACGTGGTGCTGACCGACAACCCCGAGGACACGTACTACGTCGCCGTGCTGATGCACCGGACGGAGAAAGACGCGCGGGATTTCGAGACCCTCGTGTACGGCCCCCAAGCGGTGATGAGCGTTTTCGGCCCGATCGTCAAACGCCAGCACCAATTTGAACTCCGCAAAAAGGCCCGCGAAAGCGCGATGGCCCTGCTCAAAGCCGAGTTCGGGTACGACAAAGAAAGTGACGGCGTGAACAAGAAGATCACCGACTCGGAGTAATTGAATTGTTTAGCCGCGCCGATTAGCGGTGCGGCTAAACGTTTTCTGGATTGATTTACTTGTGCGGATACTGATTTGACGTGCTTGATAACCCACCATTTCCCGATGACTCGTCGCCGGACCCGCAGCCGTTGCCACCTGACTTGCCTTGTGATGCCGATTCGTTGAATGCACCCACCCTGCCCCCCGAGAGTGAAATTCCCTGGGTGACATTAACGGCGGTGCCGAAGTCGCTCCCGGTGCGGGCGACTCTGATTGCCCCACCCCCGCTGCCGGTGGCGCGACGGAAGCCACGACCCATCGACCTCGAACTCGCACCCGCGTTCGTTTCGATCCGCCCGTTGTTGATTGCCTTGATTGCCTATGCCTGCATGATGGCCGTCTCCTTCGGGCAGGCCGCGTTTGCGGTGGTCCACCCGCAAGATGGGAACCTGTTCACCGACGCCCAGAACCGTCAGCACTTGGTGTACGACGGCGTCATTTTTGAAGGCTTGGATGCGCTGATTGTTCTCTCGGCGCTACTCCTGGCGGGCCGACCGATGGCCCACAACGCGGCGGCCCATCGCTTGCTGACGTGGGCTTGTTCGGTGCCGGGGTTTTGTGTGCTACTTGGGATTAACTTGGGCTACCATTTCGCGTTGCAAGCGTTGGTGAAAAAAGACCCGAACGACCTCAAGGAGGTCATCGAACTCGCGCTGAAAGACGGGTGGTGGGCCATCTTGCTGGTGTGCGTGCAACCGGCGGTCGTGGAAGAACTGTTCTTCCGCTACATCGTATTGGGTCAAATCCGCCCGCACCTGGGAATGCACGCCAGTGTTTGGCTGACGGCGATTCTGTTCGGCATGGCGCACCTGGGCAACATCATCGGGTGGCCGGTGTTAATGCTTGTTGGCGCGGGCCTTGGCTATGCGCGGGTTTACAGTGGCGGCCTCACGCTGCCGATCCTCTTGCATTTTTGCCACAATTACGCAGTGTTACTAATCGACGATGCGATCAATCGGTGAAAGGGCTGGCGCGGCGGGTTTCGGGAATTTTTTATGGGATGGTGCCAGCACGTTCGGAGCTAAGATACAATATGTATTCGTGTTGGTCGTGTTATTCGTAGTATCTGACGATTCCCCCAAAGGATGTTGAATGGCACCGACTCCCCCCGAACCACCGGCACCTTCTCGCCGCACCAATCCCTTGGTGCCGGGGGGGTGGCTCGTCTTGTTGTTGCTGATCGTCGCGTTGGTTGTGGTGTTCGCGTTCGATAACACGAAATCGCTGAACTACACCGAATTCAAGCACCTGTCGGAAGAAGGCCAGATCAAAAAGCTCACTCTTTACGGCAAAGAGCGTGCGATAGGCGAGGTCCGGGACGCCAATACGGACGTGGTCAAAGCACTGAAAATGGGCAGTGCTAAATTCAGCACCAAACTGCCTTACTCCGAGAACCACAACGAGATTATCAAGTTCGTCGAAGACAACGACCGGGCGTACCGGACGAAGCTCAAGAAACTCAATCCCGAAGACGCGACCGAAGAAGTGGTGATCGACCCGCAAGACGAACCGCTGTCCGTGATGGCGCCGGCCCTGTTGTTGTTCATTCTGCCGCTGATCGCGTTCACGGCTTTCTTCGTCTACTTCATCCTGCCGAAGTTGAAGGACAACGGCGGGCCGGGCTTCCTGAACAATTACATCCGCAGTCCGGCCCGGCGGTACGAAAAAACCCGTGGCCGGATCGCGTTTGAAGATGTCGCGGGGATGGAATCGGCGAAGCGGGAACTCCAAGAGATCGTTGACTTCCTGCGGAACCCGGACAAGTTCACCCGCCTCGGTGCCCAGGTGCCGAAGGGCGTGCTATTAGTCGGCCCGCCCGGTACGGGCAAAACACTGATGGCGAAGGCGGTCGCCGGGGAAGCCAACGTGCCGTTCTTCAACATCAACGGCTCCGAGTTCATTCAGATGTTCGTCGGCGTCGGCGCCAGCCGCGTGCGCGACCTGTTCAAGACAGCCAAAGAGAGCGCACCGTGCGTGATCTTCATCGACGAAATTGACGCCGTGGGCCGGATGCGAGGGACTGGCGTGGGCGGTGGGTCCGATGAACGCGAACAAACGTTGAACCAAATCCTCAGCGAGATGGACGGCTTCCAGCCGAACGAAACCGTGATCGTGCTGGCGGCCACGAACCGCCCGGACGTTCTCGACACGGCGCTCCTGCGGCCCGGTCGGTTCGATCGGCACATCACCGTCGATCGGCCCACGTGGCAGGGGCGACTTGCCATTCTGAAAGTCCACACTCGCAACAAGCCTCTCTCCGATGCGGTCGATCTCGAAAAGATTGCCCGCAGCATGATCGGCATGAGCGGCGCCGACTTGCGGAACCTGTGCAACGAAGCCGCGCTGGTCGCCACCCGCGAAGGCAAAAACACCATCGAACACGTCGATTTCGACACGGCATCGGACCGCGTTCGCCTGGGGGCCAAGCGGGAAGAAATCCTCAGCGACGATGAGAAACGCCGCACCGCCTACCACGAAGCCGGCCACGCCCTTTGCGCGTGGCTCGAACCGAAAGCGGACCCGCTGACACGGGTGAGCATCGTCCCCCGTGGTCGGACCGGCGGCGTGACAATGTTCGAGCCGAACGAGGACCGTATTGACGTGTCCTCCAGCGAACTCATGGCCCGGCTCGTCGTGGCAATGGGCGGTCGCGCGGCGGACAAGTTGACCTTCGGCGAGCCGATGTCCGGGGCGATCGGCGACTTGAAGCAAGCCACCCGAATTGCCCGCCTCATGGTCACGCAACTGGGCATGAGTGACCGCCTCGGCCCGGTCTCGTACCGTGCCGGCGAGGAGCATGTGTTTCTCGGCAAGGACATCGCCGAGAGCCGCGACTTCAGCGAAGGCACGGCGCGAATCATCGACGAAGAGATTCAACGCATCCTGTTTGAAGCCGAAGCCAAGGCGACCGAGTTGATTCTGAAGAACCGCACCGACCTGGACAAGCTGGCGAAGGCGTTACTCCAGCACGAAGAACTCGACCGCGAAGCGATTGATAAACTGCTCCGCAAAGCCCCCCACCCGGAACCGGCCAACTTCGCCGAGCAAACGCTGCCAGGATCGGCGGACAAAACCTCGGGGAATCTGGCCTTTGGTGGGATCTAAGCAGATTCTTCACCACGGAAAACACGGAAAGCACGGAAAAGGAATTCAGCAATAGTTAGGAACCGAAGACTCACCATTCGGCGACTCACTCTCTGATTTCGATTTCTTCCGTGCTTTCCGCGTATTCCGTGGTTGAATGATTGACCGGCCTCCCTCTCACCCGGATCGAACCCGATGCCCATTCGCGTGGCCACGTTCAACGTGAACAACCTGTTCGATCGACCCCGCATCTTTCAGAACGACGGCACGCCCGAACCGAACGTGCTGAGCGACATTCAGCAACTCGAAAAGCTGATCGCCAAGCCCGTCTACGACCCGGCGACCAAGGACCGCATCCGGGCGATTTTGATGAAGTATGACTTCCACACGGACGGGTACAACCCGTGGTTCACGATCAACGAAACCCGTGGCAAACTCTACGGCACACGCGACGATCGCTTCGAGATTTTGCCCGACCACGCCAGCGAATGGGTCGGCACCATCGAGTTTATCCGGGACGTGGTGCCAAGCATTTGCACGGAGAACACCGGGCGGGTGATTGCCGCCGTGAAGCCGGACGTGCTGTGCGTGGTCGAGGTCGAAGGGCGGCTGACGCTCGACCACTTCAACCGAAACATCCTGTGGCCGATGAACGCCGCGTTCCGGCACGTGATGGCCATCGACGGCAACGACCGACGCGGCATTGATGTCGGGCTGATGTCCCAACTTCCACTCGGTGCCATTTACACGCACATCGACGATCCCGATCCCGCCGACACCGACACGGGCAAGCTGTTCAACCGCGACTGTGCGGAGTACGAAGTGTTGCTTCCAGGCGGGCAATCGCTGGCGATGCTATGCAATCACCTGAAGAGCAAACGCGGCAAACCGGGTCATGAATCGGCTGATGATGCGAAACGCCAACGGCAAGCGGACCGCATCGCGGCGATTCTGCTCGACTACGACTTGGCCCAAGATTTGGTCGTCGTCGCCGGGGATTTCAACGACACGCCCGACAGCCCGGCGTTGGCAAAACTTTTGGCCACGCCGAACCTGTTTGATGTGCTGAGTTCACCAAAATTGCACGGCGACCGCTGGACGCTGCGGCACCGCGAGGAGTTGCAACAGATCGACTACCTACTCGTGTCGAAACCACTTTGGGAAAAGCTGGTCGCAGTCGGAATCGAACGCCGGGGCCTGGTCGGGCCGAACAGCTTCCCGGAAGTCCGGACCCGCACGGAGCAAGCGTCGGACCATGCGTGCGTGTGGGCGGACTTCGACTTGGGCTAGGAAAAGATGTCACCACGAATCAGACGAAACAAACAATTTTATGAGTCAGCAAGTTAAGTGCAGACATCGACTCTGTACTCTAAGATTTCAGTGATCCTGATTTGATTCGTGTGATTCGTGGTTAAAAATCTTCGTTTAACGCCACTGTCCACGGAACATCGTTCGGCGTTCTGATTCGGTTGATGCGAACAGCAGTTGATGCGGGTCTTGCGACACTTCATTCATCAGGGGCACCGCGACCATGTCCGCCGACTTGCCCACTTTGAGACTGCCCACCTCAACGGCCCACCCCAACGCTTCGGCGCCGGAGAGTGTGACCATTCGCAGCAATTGTTCAGTGGGGAAATCAGGATACAGTTGATGCACGAATTTCGCTTCGGCAAGCAGATCCAAATCGGGATTGGAGGCGAGGCTATCGGTGCTGAGACAGACCCTCACGCCGTGATCGAGGAACTTCTGAAACAGGTGCGGACGGTGGCCGAATGCCGCGTGGGTTCGGGGGCAGTACACGATCGTGCTATTGCGGGGAATCAAGATTTTGGACCACAGATAGTTCGCGTGGATGAACAGTTTCGGTTCACGGGAATCATCCAATTTCATCACTTGTTGAAATCGGTCACATAAATTCTCCGGCACCCAGACGCCGAGGGATTGGAGGAATTCAACAAACGGCCCACGTCGGCGAAAGAGCAAATCCTGTTCGCCCGGCGACTCCGCGATGTGGATGGCGAGTGGACAACTTGCGTTTTTGCTGACCCGCCCCGCGTCGTCGAACAATTGCCGCGACACGCTGTACGGGGCGTGCGGACTCAATCCGGTGCGGCATCTCGGACGTCCGTGTGTTTCGATCCATCGCTTACCGACTTCGACGGCGTTCATGGCGCGTTTTTCACTCAGGCCAAGCATCTCGTGGAAGACAACCGCACGTGTGCTTGCGGTTGCCAAAGCGTCCCAACTCGCCCCTTCGCTGGCGATGTCGCCGATTAGGGTTGTGCCATGTTTCAAACATTCGGCGAGGCCGTTGGTGATGTCGGTTTGAATCTGTTCGGCGGTGCGGGTGCGGCGATAGGCAATGACCGAGCGCAGCCAGTCCGTGAACGTGTCCGGCGTGGTTGGCGGGGTTAAGCCGCGTGCGCCGCTCAGGTCGAGGTGGGTGTGGGCGTTGACCAGACCGGGGATGAGGGCGACGTTGCCGAGGTCTTCATCCGGGGTGCGCGTGCCGTGCGGTTCCACGGCTTCGATGATGTCACCGCGAATCGTGATCGTGCCGCGTTCCAGCGGCGGTGATGAAACTGGAAATAGCCAACGGGCGGTGAAGGTGCGGGTGTCGGTCATGGGTCAGACGCCGGTGGTTTCTTCGATTTTGCCGTTCCGCCACGCCTTGTTCACGCTGTAGCGGTAGAAGAGTTGGGACGCAATCACCAACACGATCGTTGTCACCGTGAGTGCCGCCGCCAGTTCGGGGTTCGTCCACTTGGCCAACGGCGACGCGGCAAGTGGTGAGCCTTCCGGCGGGATGCCCGTGAGCGCGCGGCGCATTCCCTCCAGCCAATACGTCGTCGGCAAACTGAGGCCAATGACCTGCAACCAACTCGGCAACACCGTAATGGGGAAGACCACACCCGAGAGGAAGTAGACCAAGCCGGCGATGCCTTCGCTGAGGAACATTCCGTTGCGGGACATGTTCAACACCGCCGAGGCCAGTAACATTCCACACGACCACAACATCACGGCGCCGATGCCAAGAAATACCAGCAACCATAGACCGTCAATATTGCCAAGTTGCACGGTGTCTCGAATGGTAGGAATCAGTAACCCGACAAGAATTGTAATAACACCGCCGACGAACCCTTCCATCGCCCGTGCCAAGCCGCGACCAATAAAATACACCTGAAATTGCGCCGGGCTGATGAAGATGTACTTCAACATGCGGTACGATTCGCGGTCGGAGATCACAACATAACTCATCCCGAACATCACTGTACCAACAAGGCCGTAGCAGGCGTTCGACACGTAAATGTACGGCAAGAACTCCGCCGGTACCCGCCCGGAAACGCCCCCGGCGTCGGCGGCGTACTTCGCGGCGAAGAACATGCAGACCAGCATGAGCGAACCGCACACCGGCTTCACGACCAGGTACAGAATGAACAACCGCAGGTCGGCCCAATTGGACTCGATTTGCCACCCCAACCACGTGGACCAACCCAGGGTCCGGAACGGTTCGATCATTGCCATTTCACCGTAAGCTTGCCGTCGTTGCGGGCCTTGCGTTCCAACACCGCTAGCGTGCGACTTGCGAAAAAGAGGAACACCACGGACAGGACCGCGAGGAGGGCAATTTCGGTCCAAACGTCCACGAATCCGGGGCTGTTGAACAACACTTGGCGCATGCCGTCCATGCCCGCAGTCAGGGGAATCAGCATCGCCACGGCGGGGATTGCCATGTGCGTCATCGTGCCCAGGGCTTTGATCGGGAAGTTCATCCCGGTCATCAGGTAAACCGGCTCTTGCAGCAAGTTCACCGTGTGCCACGCTTCCCGGCCAAACAGTAAGAACACGGAGGCAAACATCATCCCCAGGCCGTAGAGTGCGACCATCGTGAGTGAGAAAATCAGACCCAGTAGCCACCAACTCGACGGGTGGAACGGCACGTCGAAAACGACCATCCCGGTGAAGACGATCGCCAGCGCCCGCACGACCGTGGTGGTCATGCCGCCCATCGCCATGCCAGCCAGTATCCCCATCATCGGCGACGGGGACATAATATAAAGTTCGAGGTTACCGCTATCGCGTTCCCAATACAGATGCGCCCCCATGCTCCAGAGGACGTTCATCCAGAATGTGGTCATCGCGGCACCCAGGATAACGTAGCCGACATACGCCTTGGGTGCGTTCATCGCTTCATAGACATACGCGAATGATGCGACCGATAACATCGGTAGCAGGGTTTCTTGCAACAACCACGTGCGGTTGCGGAACATCCACGCCACACGCGGGTAAGTGCGCGCGACGGCGGCTTGGAAGAAGAGGGTTAACTGGGATCGCATGGCGTTTCGGGTCATTGCGGTGGGGTTTCGGACACAAGCGGGTTCCGCATAAACTCCAGCACGGCTTTCGACGAAGTCAGTTGATCGACGAGTTCCGGGAAGCGGATGTCGCGCATTTCGATGGCGCGGCGGATGAGGAACGGTACGGGGCTGTGGGGTTCCAGTTGCTCCAACGTCAGTGTCAGTTCCATCAACCGGCTATAAACGTCGTTCCGCGATCGGGCGTTGCTACGATTTCCCGGTGTGCCGCCCGCTTCGTCGGCGGATTGCGCTGTATCGGAACTGGACGTTTCTTCAACCGGACTCGGCCCCCGCAACCGCATCACTTCGTTGGTCATCGTCTGGCATTCGGCGAGTGCTTTGCGAAGGCTCGCCAAACCGGGAGCCGATGTCCCGGCTTTGGCGTCCAACACGGTAATCAGTAGTCGCGTTTCTTCAATGGCTTCTTTCAAGTCGTCGTCGGCCAACCGTATCAGTTCAACCGCAGGTGGGTTCGCGTTCATCACGATAAAGCGGAATTCGTCTTGGGACACCAGCGCGGGCCGTATCGGGTTCCCGGCGGGTTGGCAATTCAGGACGGAAACGTCCGGCTTATCCGCCTGCTGAAAGAGCGGAATCGCGCGGATCACGTTCGGGAAGAAGGGTTGCTTCAATTCTTCGTCCAGGAAGCTAAACAGGCCCATGCGGGCTTCGAGTTCTTCCGTGCCGTTCGGGTCGAGAATCTCCGGGTGCATCCGGTCCCAGCACTCCTCGCACAGTCTTCGCAATAGCCGTAAGCCGTCCCGTAATCCTGCGAAGCCGTGTCTTTTACTGAGCGCTTCGATGAGTGCAAAAACGGCGCGGAGGTCCTTACCCGATTTCCCTAAGAACTGAGTGCAGAACTGGATGATCTTGTCCCATTGGGGGATTTTCCGTTGCTGCTCCGCCATTTGTGGGTTGCGTCGGTCTTCCGGCGACAAGTCCCGCTCCGGGTCGAAGTCTTCGCGCTGTTCCTTCAGTTTGTTCCGTTCCATCAGGGCCAGTTTCTGCCCGGACGGACTGGCTTCGCTGATCGGGGCGAGCAACGGTTCTGGGTCGAGTACCACCGCAGACGGCATGACGGGTCTCCAGTTGGGATGGGGGCGGATGCTGGTGTTGCAAATTTTTGATGGCCAGCGCGTTCTCTGGGATTTCGAGCCTGAAAGGCTCGCTCGACCAGCCCAGGGCCACGCCCTGGGTGCCAGTTCCCAGGGCATGGCCCTGGGCTAACAGAACGTCCCTTTCAGGGCCGCCAGCCTAAAAACCGACTGCTAGAAAGTTTTGTCGGACCTTTCAATCATTGCGCGTTGTTGAACCACGGCCGACTAGCGGTATACTATCCGGAAATTCCCCTTTGACGAATTCTGGGCTATTCATGCGAACTCTGCCGGTCTACTGGCACGAAGGCATGTTACTTCGGCAACATCACTTCCAAGCCTCCGATCGGTATTGGGCGGACCAAGTCGCCCAATCGAGTCGGTGGGATGTCGCGTACAACTGGGGCATCCGGCGCATTCAGATCGACCCGAACGCGCTGACGAACTATCGCTTCGTGGTCAGTTCACTTCAAGCCCGAATGCGCGACGGCACGGTCATCCGGGTGCCGCAAGACGCCAGTTTACCGGAACTGGATTTGCGGGCGGCGTTCAGCAACCAGGACCGCATCGAAGTCCTGCTGGCCATGCAATCGTTGGAACTGGGCGGCAAGAACGTCGCGCAGGCTAGCGGTGATACGGCGCGATTTCGCAAGGAAGTCGATAACCGCGTGCCGGACGAAAACGACGGCAAAACGGAGCGGCATCTCGAATTCCGCAAGATGAACCTCACGCTGCTCGTCTCCGGTCAAGACCCGGCGGGCTACGAGACGCTACCCCTCGCGGTGCTGTCCCGGTCCACGACCGGGGACACCACGCCGGTCCTGCACCGGGCGTACATTCCGCCCGTGCTTTCGTGCGATGCGTGGCAAGCCCTTCGCACCGACATTTTGCAGCCGATCTATTACAAAATTGGCTCGTTGGTGCGGGACTTGGGGAACACCGTGCGGGACCGGGACATTACGTTCCTGGAATCGGACCCGGAAGCGCGGTTGATGTTTGAACAGGTGCGGTTGTTGAACGAAGGCGCTTCGATCACGCGGATTCTGGCCCGCACGGAGGGGATTCACCCGATCGTGGCGTACACGGAACTGTGCCGGCTGATCGGGCAACTGGCCATCTTCGGGTCGGACCGCGGGATGCCGGAATTGACCGACTACGACCACGACAACCTCGGCGTCTGCTTCTTCGAGTTGAAGCGGATTCTCGACCAACTGTTGAACATGATCGGTGCGGACCGCAAGTTTATGGCCCGCCCCTTTTCCGGGGCCGGGCTGCAAATGCGGGTCGAGATGGACGAGCCGTGGCTGGCGAACGGGTGGCAAATGTTCATCGGCGTGGAGTCGAACTTGGTGAGCGGCGAAGTGATCGGCCTGCTCACCGGCGGCGCGATGAACATGAAAATCGCGTCCTCGGATCGGGTCGAAGAAGTCTACGCGCTGGGGCATCGCGGCATGGTGTTCCGCTACGAACCTCAACCGCCCCGCGTCTTACCGATCACCAAGAAGGACACGTACTTTTCAATCGAACGTAGCCCCGACGAGTGGCCGTTCGTGCAACGCACCCGACGGCTCGCGGTGCGGCTGAACGAACGGTTGCTCGACGGCGACCTCGAAGGAAAACGCGATGTCATGATCCGTGGCCAACCGGGGAAACAACCCGTAATGCGGTTCACGCTCTACATCGTGCCGCCGAAGGG
>JANLRE010000739.1:0-2054 GCA_031368205.1 Fimbriiglobus sp.
CACCCAGGCGACTTACGTCGCCGGTTCGCCGGGAATGCGAAAAGCCAAAAACACGCCCTAATTTCAGTCGCTCTTCACGCCGCTGTTTGTCGCGGCTAGACTGACCCATCGATCCTACCCCGTTTCCTCTCGTCACGATGCCATGACACGACTACTCCTCGTTCTGATTGCGTACCTGTTCACCACACTGCCGATGTTCGCGGCGGATCCGCCGAAGGCGCCGCCGGTGGACATTGCGGATTGGACGCCGCGACCGGCGACCGGGCCGGCGGAGCCGTGGGAGAAAATGCGTGACCCGCAATGGGACGACGCGCGGTTCCGGTCCATGAACACCGGGCCGTTTTTCGATGCTACGTTTCAGTACCCGATTCATGGCAAACCGGCAACCGTTCACAAAGGCACGGCGGTTCGGCTACCTGGCCAAGTTGAAGGCGGGGTTCTGTTCGACCGGAACATGTTGAAGTTCGTGGCCGGTTGGTCGGGCGGGTATCTGCTGCATAGCGATAAGCGGTTCGGACTGCTCAACACTCCGGTGCCGATTGGCACGCTGTCGTATGCGGCGCCGGTGGGTCCGGGGTGGGCGTCACCGACCGAGTCTTGGAGCACCAGTGGGACAGGGATCACGGCACCACTGCCGAAGGAGTGGGCGAAGTATCGCGGGTTGCATGTTCATGGCAATCGGGTTGTGTTCGAGTACACCGTCGGCAGCACGACGGTGCTGGAATCGGCTTCGATACAAGCCGGGTCCATTGTGCGTTCGCTGCATGTTGCGCCGACGAAAGCGGCGTTGAATGTGATGGGGACGAGCGATCGGTTTTTCACCATCCCAGCCAGCGATAAGCCGCAAAGTCTGTCGTTTCAAATGAAGGACGGCACGGCGGTCACTGCCGAAGACCTCACGGCTTTGACCAAACCCGGAGCTAATCGTTGGGGCAAGCCGATCATCACGAAACTGGTGAAGGGCGACGACAATGGCCCGCTTGCGGTGGACACCCTGACGCTGCCTTATGACAACCCGTTCAAGGCGTTGTTCTTCTGCACGGGTCTCGACTTTTTGCCCGATGGCCGCATTGCGATGTGTACTTGTCACGGCGACGTGTGGCTGGCCAAAGTCGATGAATCAGCCGGAACAGTCGCATGGCAACGGTACGCTACCGGGTTGTACCACCCGCTCGGGTTGAAGGTCGTGGACGGCAAAGTTGTCGTGTTGGAACGCGGGCAACTGACGCGGTTGCACGACGAGAACAACGACGGCGAAGCCGACTTCTACGAATGTGTGGCGAACGATTGGGACACCGGGTCGGGGGAGCACTCCTACGACACCTGCCTTGAAACCGACCCGCAAGGCAATTTCTACTTCTTCAAAACTGGTGACACACATTTGCCGACGGGCGGCTGCCTGATGAAAGTGTCGAAGGACGGCAGCAAAACGGAAGTCTTCGCCACCGGGTTCCGGCACCCGATCGGCTTGGGGATGTCACCGACGGGGATCGTGACCGGGGCGGACCAAGAAGGGAACTGGATGCCCGCCACCCGCATCGACCAGTACAAGCCAGGCGGGTTTTACGGCGACATGCGCGCGAACCACCGGGCCGTGGCGCCGAAGATTTATGACGGCCCGCTTTGCTGGGTGCCACGCGAAGTGGACAACAGTGCGGGCGGGCAGATGTGGGTTCCCGAAGGAAAGTTCGGCCCGCTCGGTGGGCTGCCGATTCACTTCAGCTACGGTCGCTGCAAACCGTTCGTGCTGCTTCGCCAGGAGATCGGCGACACGGTTCAAGGTGGTGTTTGGGATCTGGGGATCAAGTTCCTTTCCGGCGTTTGTCGGGGGCGATACAACACGGCGGACGGGAACATTTATGTCTGCGGGCTGAACGGCTGGCAAACCGCAGCGCAAAAAGATGGCTGCCTGCAACGGGTCCGCTACACCGGCAAACCGCTACAAATCCCGACGAAAATGGCGGTCGTCGCGGACGGCGTGAACCTCACCTTCAGTAACAAACTCGACCGACCTACCGTCGAAGACGTTAAGAACTATCGGGCCGCGTGGTGGA
>JANLRE010000788.1:0-3631 GCA_031368205.1 Fimbriiglobus sp.
TGGAACTCGAAGCCTTGCTTGGTCAGGATTTTCTGAACTTCCGCCGCCACGCCGCCATCGCAGATCGGCAGAATTCGCGGCAAGAACTCCACGACTGTGACCTTAGCCCCGAGTCGCCTCCATACCGAGCCGACTTCCAAACCGATGTACCCGGCGCCGACGATAATGAGGTGTTTGGGTGTTTCGTTGAAGGCAATCGCCTCCGTGGAACTCACGACGGTCTTGCCGTCGAACTTCAAGAACGGCAACTCGATGCTATCGCTGCCCGTTGCCAACAACACCTGCTCCGCGTCTAATTCCGTGACCGTGCCGTCCGCCCCCGTCACGTTGACACGGCCTTTGCCAACGAGCTTGCCGGCGCCGTACAGCGGCGTGACTTTGTACTTTTTGAACAAGTACGCCACGCCGTCGGTCAAGCTTTTCACCACCGCGTCTTTGCGGGCCATCATCCCCGGCACGTCCATCGACACGGCCCCCGTCTTGATGCCATGCCGCGCCGCCTTGTGGGCAATCACGTCGAAGAGTTCGGACGAATCCAGCAACGCCTTGCTAGGAATGCAGCCGATGTTCAGACACGTCCCGCCCAAGGCTTTGTTAGGGCGCTTCTCAATACAAGCGACTTTCTTCCCCAATTGCGCCGCGCGAATCGCCGCCGTGTACCCACCCGGCCCGGCACCGATCACGACAAGGTCAAACTTTTCAGGCATTCGTGGCTCACATCTCAAGTTAGATTTCAAACAGCATGCGTTCGGGGTTTTCCAGGCATTCTTTCACGCGCACCAAGAACTGCACCGCTTCTCGACCGTCGATGAGGCGGTGATCGTAGCTCAGTGCGAGGTACATCATCGGGCGAATCACGATTTGGTCGTTCACTACGACCGCACGCTTTTGGATCGAGTGCATCCCGAGGATCGCGGCTTGCGGGGGGTTCAGAATCGGCGTGGACAACATGCTCCCGAAGGTGCCGCCGTTGGTAATCGTGAACGTGCCACCCGACATATCGGGTAGCGTCAATTTGCCGTCGCGGGCTTTCTTGGCGAGTTCGCTGATACTTTTTTCGATCTCCGCGAACCCGAGGTGATCCGCGTCCCGGATCACCGGCACCGTCAGCCCTTTTTCCGTACTGACTGCCACGCTGATGTCGTAGAAGTGCTGGTAGACAATGTCCTGGCCGTCGATGCGGGCGTTCACAACCGGGAACGACTTCAGGGCCTCGATCACGGCTTTGACGAACACGGACATGAAGCCGATTTTCACGCCGTACCGTTTCTCGAAGCGTTCGTTGTACTTCGCTCGCAGTTCTTGGATGGCGGTCATGTCGGCTTCGTTGAACGTCGTCAGCGTCGCGGTGGTGTTTTGGCTTTCGAGCAAGCGTTCGGCGATTCGCCGCCGGATCATCGTCATCTGTTGCCGGGTCTCACGGGCCGTCGTCGCGGGGGCGATCGTTTTCGGCGGCGGGACTGCCGGGAGTGCGGGCTTCAGGACGGCATTCGCCGTCGGCTTGAAGCTCGTCGCGTCCTCTTTCGTGACGAGTCCCTTCGGGCCGGTCCCCGTGACTTGCGATGGCTCCGCGCCCTTCTCGGCAAGAATCCGACTCGCCGATGGGGCGACCATCGGTTCGGCGGGCTTCGGTGCGGCCACGGTTTTTGCCGGTTCAGCAGGTGGCGTTGCACTCGCAACTCCGGCGGGGTCGATCTCCGCGACAATGGTCCCGATCGGGACGATCTCGCCTTCCTTCACTTTGATATTCAGCACACCAGCGGTTTGAGCGGTCACCGTCTGCGCGGCCTTGTCCGATTCGAGTTCAAAGATCGGCTCATCGACTTTGACCAGCGAGCCATGCGGCCTGTACCACTTGGCGATTTTCCCCTCCGTCACCGACTCACCGGGCGACGGCACTTTCACCTGTTCGACAGCCATGATTGCGATTCCTTGATCGGGTCGTTGTTACACCCATTCTAGGAATCCCAGGCGACAAAAAACCGGATTCACCACAGAGGCACAGAGACACCGAGAAAACCATTAAAACTGTTTTGGATTTCTCGGTGTCTCTGTGCCTCTGTGGTGAAAATGGCTTCTCTTCAAGCCTTCTTCTTCGCGGCGACGAAGTGCGGGGCGGGCTTGGTAAGGGCCGCGTCCAGCAATTCCGCTTGTTCATGTTTGTGGACGAACAGGGAGCCGGTGGACGGGCTGGCGCTGGGGTCGCGGCCCACGTACTCGGACGGGAAGCCCATCGCCCGCAGGCGCGGTTCGATGAAGAACCACCCGCCGTTGTTGTGCGATTCTTCCTGTGCCCACACGAACTCGGTCGCCCGGCGGTACTTCGACAGCACGGCTTTCAGTTGTTCTTCCGGCCACGGGTAAAACTGTTCGAGACGGAGCAGCGCCACGTCGTCCTTCTTTAACTCCGTGCGCTTCGCCAGTAGTTCGTAATAAACCTTGCCACTACAAATCACAACCCGCCGAACCGCGTCCGCATTCATAGTGTCGTCGATCACTTCCTGGAATTGCCCGGTGGTGAAGTCGCTGACCGGCGAGACCGCCATCGCGTGGCGAAGCAGTGACTTCGGCGTCATAACGACCAACGGCTTGCGGAATGACCGCTTGATTTGCCGCCGCAAGGCGTGGAAATAGTTCGCCGGCGTGGTGAAGTTGCACACCTGAATGTTGTCCTCCGCACACGCTTGGAGGAAGCGTTCCAGACGGGCCGACGAGTGTTCCGGGCCTTGGCCTTCGTACCCGTGCGGCAGCAGCAACACGACACCGCTCGACCGCGTCCACTTCGATTCGCCGGACGTGATGAACTGGTCGATGATGACCTGGGCGCCGTTGGCGAAGTCACCGAACTGCGCTTCCCACATGACGAGCGCGGTCGGGTCATCGAGCGTGTAACCGTACTCAAACCCGAGGATCGCCGCTTCCGAAAGCGAGCTATCGAACACGTCAAACGGGGCCTGGGTCGGGTCGATGCGGTCCAACGGGCAGAACGATTTGCCGGTTTCTTGGTCGTAATACGTCGAGTGCCGGTGGGCGAACGTTCCGCGTCGGCTGTCTTGCCCGCTCAGGCGAACGAGGTGCCCTTCCAGGACGAGCGAACCAAACGACAGCGCTTCCCCTGTTCCCCAATCGAGCGACTTGCGACCGCGAATATCATCGCGGCGTTTCTCGCCCAATTTCTTGATGGTCGGGTGCCAGTTGAAGCCGTCGGGCACGTTGACGAACTGCTCCGCAATTCGGTCCGCGACAGCCTCCGGAATCGCCGTGTTGACTGGCGTGTGGGTGTACTCCTTGGTCAGTTTCCCCCACTGTTCCCCCGTAAATCCGAGCATCTTCTTCGGCTTGGGTGGACTGCCTTTCACGCCCTGAAGGGCTTCGTCGAGCTTCGTATGAAACTGATTATTGATCGCCTCCGCTTCGTCCGCTTGGATCGCGCCTTCGGCAACGAGTTGTTCGGTGTAGACGACCTGTACCGGCTTCTTGGCCTTGATCTTGCGGTACTCGACCGGCTGCGTGAACGCGGGTTCGTCGCCTTCGTTGTGACCGTACTTGCGGTAGCAAACCATGTCGATCACGACATCACTCTTGAACTGTTGCCGGTACTCCAGCGCCAGTTGCGACAGGTAAACCGCCG
>JANLRE010000822.1:0-1261 GCA_031368205.1 Fimbriiglobus sp.
CACTTCCTCACCGTGCTGAAGCGCGGCGGGCGGGCCGGCGTGGTGCTGCCGGATAACTGTTTGTTCGCCGACCAAGCCGGGGAGGTGTTCAAAGTGCTAACGGAGGACTGCAACCTTCACACCGTGCTGCGGCTGCCACGCGGCACATTTACCCCTTACAGCCAAGGCGTGAAGGCAAACGTCATCTTCTTCACGAAGGGCGAACCGACGGAAACCGTGTGGATTTACGACGCCCGCACCAACGTCCCCGGC
The DNA here is from genome assembly GCA_031368205.1 of Fimbriiglobus sp. Lineage (GTDB taxonomy): Bacteria > Planctomycetota > Planctomycetia > Gemmatales > Gemmataceae > Fimbriiglobus. The sequence goes on from JANLRE010000822.1 coordinate 253, forward strand.
ATCACCAAGAAAGACCGCCCGTTGACGGCGGACCACTTCGCCGCGTTCGAGCAGTGCTACGGCGACGACCCAAACGGACGCGCCAAGCGAAAGCCGACGCATTCCAAGGATGACCGTTGGCGTGGGTTCGGTATAGCTGAAGTGCGGGAGAAAGGGTTCAAGCTCGACGGGTTCAAGTGGCTGAAGGAAGAGTCCGCCGACGACCTCGACGAACTGCAAGAACCCGAGGAACTGGCCGCCGACGCACTGGCCGACCTGAAAGCCGCGTTCGCGGACCTTGAGGACGTGTTGAAGCTGTTGGAAACGGAAGCAGGTGGGTAAAAAAAGAGACGCCTCGGTATTACCGAAGCGTCGGCCCGGAGATGCTATCTCCGGGGGGGTACATTGCTAATAATACCCTAGGCGTCAATTTCGTCAAGAGAAAGCATTCCACTAATGACCACGGCAAGCAGTCCCACGACGGACGTTACGTATTCCCGAGTGATAACTTACATCGATGGGTTCAACCTGTACTACGGAATGAAATCGGGCGGTTTCAATCGGTTCTACTGGCTTGACTTGCGAATGCTTTCTTTACAGCTTCTCCGACCGCAACAGAAACTGGTCGATGTGAAATACTTCACCGCCCGCGTGTCCCGTCCGCTGGACAAGCAACGCCGACAATCGGTCTTTTTGGAAGCCCTTCAAGTCCATTCCGGTATCAAACCCTTTGAAGGGCACTTTCTCGCCAAGCAAGTCGAGTGTTACAACTGTGGCCATTTGAGGGATAACTTTGAAGAGAAAATGACCGACGTAAACGTTGCAACCGAGATGCTGACCGACGCTTTTCAAGGGTTGTACGACACCGCGTTGTTGATCTCGGGGGACAGCGACTTAGTACCGCCGATCCGTGCGATTCGGAAACTCTTCCCGACGCTGCGTGTCGTGTCGCACCCGCTGGTGCAAAGCAAGGGGAGACGGGCTACCTCACAACTCGCTCCCGGTATGATGAGGATCCACCCATTGTCGA
>JANLRE010000855.1:0-2074 GCA_031368205.1 Fimbriiglobus sp.
TTGTCACAGCTTGCGCCGCGACCGCAGAGCTTGCCTTTGAGGCGACCACCGAGGTTACCCATGCCAGCGAACAAGCCCTTGATGCGGCTGCCGAGTGCTGGGCGAGAGACACAGGGGTCACAAGCGTAGCTGCTTGCGGCCGTTGCACACGGATCGGTCACGCCACAGCCGTGAGTGTCGCACCCGTTACCGGCTGGTGCTGCGATGGCGACTTGGCGGTCAACCGTCTTGCAAACCATGCGGGTTTCCATCACGGTTTCGGTGCAAGGCACGGACACGCAGACCGAGCGGGTTGTGGTGTACGGCACGCACTTCGACACGTTGACGGTCACGTTTTGGGTCACGTTTTCGCAAACGACTCGGGTACGGCAAACTGGCACTTGGCAGGTCACAGTTTCGCACACCATCTTCGTCGTCGTGCAAGGCACTTGGCACGTGACGGGTTCGCACACCATCTTGGTGCAGGTTACGGGGACGCAAACGGTCTTGGTGACGCACTGGTAGGTGGTCACGCACTTCGGCACGCAGGTCGTGACGGCGACTTTCTTGCAAACCGTGACGGGTTCGCAAATTGTTTCGCAGGTGGTCACGGGCTTGCAAACGGTCTTGGTCTTCGGGCACGGGCAGTAGCAAGGGTGCGCGAACGCTTTGAAGCGGTCGAGGACGCCTGGGCCGACCGTCACTTCTTGAGCAACATTGCTGGTGTGCTTGACCGTGTGAGACTTCATTTCGGTCACTTGTTGGGTGACGTAGTGGGTCTCGTTGGTCATCACCGTCGAGGTCACCGGAATCCGCTCGGTGACCGTTTGGTTCGTCATCACCGTGGTGGTGACCGGGCGAGAAACCATCTTGGTTTGCGTCGTCATCACCGTGGTGGTGACGGGACGAGAAACCACGTGCGAACGGCTTTCCATGACCGTTTCGGTGATCGGACGGCTGACCTGCACGGTCTGCGTCCGAACTTCTGGCACCGTCTCGTAACGGTAGGCCGTTACGTTTTCGGTCCGCATTTCCTGACGGTTCACCGTCCGCGTGACCGGAACTTGTTCCGCAACCATGATCGTTTCACGAACGGTCGTGAACGACGGGGCGTACCCGCCAGCCATCGGGCTGGTCACGCCACAATCACCAACGACAGGTGACGGGGCGGCGGGTGGCGCGGGCATCACGGCGGGTGCCGCGTCTGCCTTCTTTTCCACTTTCTTCTCGTCCGCGGCGTAGGCCGAACCGACGAGGCCGCAACATACGGCTGTCAACAGACAGATCTTCATTCGGCGAAAGCTCATGATCCTTCTCCGCTAAACCGGGGTTCTAGTACCTCGGCTGATGTTGCCGCGACATCCGTCCGCCGCCCATCCATCAACGTCAAGTCCCGAGGTACTTACCGTCACTATGCGCCATGCCGGGACTCTAGGTAGGAAAAGTGAATCAGGTAGAACGCGAAATTTCGCTAATCTGCATCGCATGACGCGATTTGAAGCGGTCGTCCGACGTGTACGAATTGCGCGATATAGGGGTTAAAGCGAAGAGATGCCGGCAGACTTTAGGGGAATCTTGTGGAATGCGATGGCGCCCGGCGGAAGTACCGTGGCGCACGCGGCGGAATCGATGCTGTGAGCGCGCCGAAGCTGGTTTTGCGGCCGCAACGCTCGCCTTACTCTTCGTTCATGCCGTGGAACAGGCCGAGGTAGCTTTGGTAGCGGCGGTCGCTGAGTAATCGTTTGGCCAAGGCCGTGCGGATGGCGCACTTGGTTTCGTGGATGTGGGTGCAATCGGGGAAGCCGCACAAGGGCACGAACGGGCGGAAGTCGGGGAAGTAGCCTTCGACTTCTTCGGCGCGGGTGTCCCAGAGTTGCAGTTGCCGCACTCCGGGCGTATCGACAACCCAACCGCCGAAGTCGAGGCGAATCAGTTCCGCCGTCGTCGTGGTGTGGCGGCCCTTTTGATTCACCTCGCTGACCGTCTTGACCCGCAACGCCAACTCCGGTTGAATCGCGTTCAACAGCGACGACTTCCCGACGCCGCTTTGCCCGGAGAAGACCGTGGCCCGGCCCGTCAACATTTCGCGCAACCG
>JANLRE010000899.1:0-1274 GCA_031368205.1 Fimbriiglobus sp.
CCGGTGGCATCACGCAGGTCAGCCCGAAATCGATGCTGCTTTACTACACGTGGTTGCAAGACAAGATCGCCCGCAACGTCTCGACCGACGAATGGGTGCGCGAACTGCTCGGCGCGAACGGCGGGACGTTCAAGAACCCGCCGACCAACTACTACCAGATCGAACGCGACATCGTGAAGGTCACGGAAAACGTGGCGCAGGTGTTCATGGGGATGCGGATTCAGTGTGCGCAGTGCCACAACCACCCGTTCGACCGCTGGACGATGGACGATTACTACGGGCTGGCGTCTTTCTTCACACAAGTGGGCCGCAAGCAAGCTGACGACCCGCGTGAGATTATCGTGTTCAACGCCGGGGGCGGGGAAGTCAATCACCCCATTCGCGCCAAGCCGATGCCGCCGAAGTTCCTCGGCGGCGCTGTCGCCGATGTGGCCGGCAAGGACCGCCGCGTCGTGTTAGCGAACTGGCTGGCCTCCCCGGAGAACCCGTACTTTGCGAAGAACTTGGCGAACATGGTGTGGAACCACTTCTTCGGCATGGGCATCATCAACGAAGTGGACGACGTGCGAATCAGCAACCCCGCGTCGAACCAAGAACTGCTTGATGAGTTGGGCAAGAAGTTCACCGGGTACAAGTACGACTTCAAGAAGCTGGTCCGGGACATCTGCACGAGTGCGACGTACCAGCGCACGACCTTGGCCACGAAGTCGAACGAGAGCGATACCCGCAACTTCGCCCGTGGGCCGATTCGGCGGATTCGCGCCGAGACGATGCTGGACGTGATTAGCCAAGTGACCGACACCAAGAACAAATTCCCCGGCCTGCCTCAAGGCGCCCGCGCCGTCCAAATCGCGGACGGCCAGACCAGCAACTACTTCCTGACGACGTTCGGTCGCCCGTCCCGCGAAACCGTGTGCGCCTGCGAGGTGCGGCTCGAACCGACCCTTTCGCAAAGCCTGCACCTGATGAACGGCGACACCGTCGGGCCGAAGATTCAGGCCGGCAACTTCATCGGCAAGATGCTGCAAGACAAGAAGACCACGCCGCAAATCCTGGAGCAAATGTACATCCGCGCCCTGGCCCGCGCCCCGAAACCCGACGAGTTGAAGAAGCTCACGGACGTGGTGACGGTCGCCGCCAACAAGCAACAAACCCTCGAAGACATCTTCTGGGCCGTACTGAACTCCCGCGAGTTCATGTTCAACCACTAAGGCGCGCGGCACGTGATCGTGGACCCGGCGAACGGCGCGACGTCAGTCTGCCGGTGTGAGTCG
>JANLRE010000906.1:0-6345 GCA_031368205.1 Fimbriiglobus sp.
GACTTCCGCATCCGCGACGGCGTGCCGTACTTCCTGGAGATTAACCCCCTACCCGGTTTGAACCCCGAGTCGAGCGACCTCGTCATCATGGCCAACCTACTCGGGATCACGCACGGCGAATTGGTCACGCGAATCTTCCAAGCCGCCGTCGATCGGCAAACCCCGCAGTGATTGTTGTCGGACTGAATGCCGGTGCGTGGCGGAAGTTTTTACATTTCGCTGTATGCGTTTGGGCGGTTCGCGGATCATGTCTGGTAATGAGTCGGCCTTCGTTGAGTTTCCTGTTCGCTCGTGACGATGGTGTTCCCGATGCCGTGCTGCTCCGGCGGTTCGGGGAACACCACGATGAGGCGGCGTTTGAACTGCTGGTGCGGCGGTATGCCGATGTCGTGTGGACCGTCTGCCGACACACGGCAAGCGATCACCACGCGGCAGAGGATGCGTTTCAGGCGACGTTCCTTTCGCTGGCCAAGAAGGCGATGAGCGTTCGAGAAAACCTGGCCGGGTGGCTGCACCGGGTGGGGTATCACGCGGCGCTGAAATCGCGGCAGACCCGACGCACGAATCCACTGGTCGAGGAACCGCCGTCGCGTCCGGCGGAGGGTTCTTGCCCGGACACGACGCAACTGATCCATGCCGAACTCGCGTCGTTGCCGGATCGGTATCGGTTACCACTATTGCTCTGCGATCTCGAAGGGTTAACCCACACCGAAGCGGCGAAGCAACTCGGCTGGCCAGTCGGCAGCGTCTCAGGTCGGCTGGTCCGGGGCCGGGAACAGTTGAAAGCAAAACTGCTGCGGCACGGCATCGCGTCGGCAGCCGTCACAGTCACCACCCTGCCGCTTCAAGCAGCGAGTACTCTGATTCGGATGACAACATCGACCGCAACCGGCGGCGCCATTTCGCCCACGGTTGCGGCCCTTTCACACGGAGTTCTGTCCGCCATGCAAATCGCAAAACTCAAGCTCACCGCCACGATCGCCGCCGGGGTCATTGGCTTCACCGGAATGGTCACCGTCATCGGCATTTCTGCGGAACCACGGCCCAACCGCCCCCCAATCGTTAAAGAGATGCCAGGAACTGTGAAGAAAGCGGACAAGCCACTTGTGAAGGAACTGATCGCGGATGCGCAACAACGTGAACACTCGGCAAATCAACTCAGACAGATCGTTACTGCCTTTCATTCTTTTCACGATCAAAATAGCTACTTCCCGTCTGATGTGGTCGGCAAAGACGGGAAGCCGTTACTCAGTTGGCGTGTGGTGATATTACCGTTTATCGAGCAAGCCGAGTTGTTCAAAAAGTTCAAACTCGATGAACCGTGGGACAGTGAACACAACAAGAAAGCATCCGAGACCGTGGTAAAACTCTACACGAACGGCCACGAACCGAAGAACACCAAGTACCCGATGACTTACTTCCAGCGGCCGACCGGCAAAGGGTCCCTTCACGAACGCGGCGCAAAGATCAAGTTCGCTGACATCACCGACGGCACGTCGAACACGGTGTTAATCATCGAGACGAACAAACCCGTCGAATGGGCGAAGCCCGATGACTTTGTATTTGACCTGGAGAAGCCGATCGAATTGAAAGGGCTATTCGCAAACGTGATTCACTGCGGGTTCTGCGATGGCTTCGTGCGAACCTTCGTTGGAGGTGTCGCTGCCGATGCGGCGCAGAAACTCGTTAGCCGCGAGGGTGGCGAGGTATTCGAGCCAGGGGACTACAAAGGCATTGGATGGCCAGCCGGAGAAGCGATTGACCAAACGAAGAAATCGGCTGAACTGTTAAAAGAACTCGATGAGCAAATGGCCAAGCTGAAGGTGTTAATTGAAGTCAACAAGAAATTTTATCAGGACCGCGAGTTGCTGAGAAAACAACCGAATCAGCAACTGAAGGGAGGGGGAGTTGAGCCGCCAGCGAGCTATGAAAATTATGAATTCAACGACAAGCTGTTGGAAATCCAACGATTGGTCGAACAGTTGACGGAACACGAGACGAATCGCAAGTTTTATTTTGAACAGGAATTAAGGCCTGTAAAGAAGTAACACAAACCACTTCGGTCCCCCCAACCAATTGACACGCCCCCCTCGTTCACTCTATAGTCTGGGTGCGTCATGTCGCGGCCGCGTTCTGCGGGGGGTTGGATGGATGCCGACTTCGGCTGGGTCGTCTGATTTCGTGCCGTTGTTGCCGGCTTCGTTGGACGGAGCGGGGAGCAATCCGGACGACGCACCGACCATCATTACGCCCAACCGCCAAGGATCGCCTTCGGACCCCAGTATCGGGTTAGCGGTCGGCAGCATTTTGGGGCATTACGAGCTGTTGGGGTCGGTCGGCGTGGGTGGCATGGGGGCGGTGTTGAAGGCCCGCGATCTGGAACTGAACCGCATCGTCGCGCTGAAGATTCTCCCGCCGCGCATGGCCCGCGATCCGGACAGTGTCACGCGGTTCAAGCAGGAAGCCCGTGCCGGGGCGTTGCTCGACCACGACAACATCGCCCGCGTGTTTTCGATCGGCGAAGACCAAGGCTTGCACTTCATCGCGTTCGAGTTCGTGGACGGCGAAAACCTCCGCACGCTGATCGAACGTCGCGGCACGATCCCACCAGCAGAGTGCGTGCGGTACATGCTGCAAGTCGCGGCAGGGTTGGCGCACGCCGTGACACGCGGGGTGATTCACCGCGACATCAAGCCCAGCAACATCGTTGTGACCACCGACGGCAAGGCGAAGATCGTTGACATGGGCTTGGCGCGGAACCTGTCGCAAAGCGTCAACGGCGGTTTGACCCAATCCGGGGTGACGTTGGGCACCTTTGATTACATCTCGCCCGAACAGGCCATCGACCCACGCCGGGTGGACATTCGCAGCGACATTTACAGCCTGGGGTGCGCGTTCTATCACGCACTGACGGGCCGGCCACCCGTCCCCGAAGGCACGGCGGCGAAGAAACTGAATGCCCATCAACATGAACCTGTCCTCGACCCACGAGTGCTGAACCCACAGATCCCGGACGAACTCGCCATCATCTTGGCCAAGATGATGGCCAAGGACGCCAACCGGCGGTACCAATCGCCGACCGAACTGATTGCCGTACTGACCGCGATGGCACGACTACTGAACCTGTCGCCGGAAGCGATGCTCCAAGACCCGAGTGCGTTACCCGCCGATAGTTCCACGGTTCAATTACTTCCGCAACCGCCGAAAATCTCGGTCGTTCTCCTGGCGGGAATTGCGGTCCTCGTCGCGGCAGTGGTGATCGTCGTTAGCTTGTCGAACACGAAATCGTCGAACCCGATCGTCCCCAAAATGTTCGATACGAACGTGGGGTTGGTCAAGTCGTCACCACCCGCCGTGGACGGTTCCCTCCCGATTCCGCCGCCGCAACAAGTCGAACAAACCGTTGCCGTGGCGAACACGCTCGAACAGTTCGTCGCCGCGCTCAAAAACCCGAGCGTCGTGGAAATTCAGTTGGAGCCAGGGCACCGCTACGACTTCACTCGCCTGTCTGCCGGGTTGGTCGTGCAATTGAAGAAGTTGTTGATCGAACCGAAGCCCAACGGCGTGGATACACGGGCCGGGCCACCGATCATCCGGCTTGCCGCCGTGGCAGTCGATCCGCTGACGCCGAGTGCCAGCCGGGCCGCGTCGTTGACGTTTGCGAAGATGGAGTCGTTGGTGTTTCGCGGCGTGCAGTTTGAAATCGCGGAGGGGTCGTTCAACGAAGACCGCCCGGAACGGTTCGCGGGGGTAGTGGTGTCGGACGTGGGTAAACTGGAACTGCTGGAGTGTCGGTTCGACGCGGATCGAGACCTTCAAACCACGGATGTCATCGGGTTGTCCGTGATTCACAGCAACCGCGAAACGGCGAATCTGGTGAGCGTGAGGAACACGTACTTCGGCCTACGGCGTGGGGTCGCCGTTCAACTGAGCGGGCGCATCAACGTCGATGTTCAGGAGTGTGCGTTCACGCCCCACCCGGCGGTGTTCGCGCTACGGGGTGACCCGGAAGAGAGTGAGACTTCCTCCGAACTCACGCTGCGAAGTTGCACGTTTTTGATGGAGAAAGGCGCCGTCGTCGAAGCCGAAGCGAACGCCCGCTGGCTCGTTTCGGCGGGCTACTGTGTGTTCGGCACGCCGGCACCGGACCCCGCGTTGGAGATGATGGCCGAGCAACCCGAACGCCGGGCGTCCGTCTTGCGGATGACGATCGACAAGCCGGACGATGCCCGGTTCCGCGGGCGGATTGAGGAACCCAATGCGTACTATCGCGTCGATCCGTTTTCGACGCCAACCCGCAGTTACACCTTCGACGAGTGCAAACGCGACTGGACCCCGAACCCCGTGACCGACGCAACCGCAGTCGAGTTGCGCACCGCACCCTGGGCGGCAACGGACCCGACTTTGGCACTCGGTGGCGCCAAACCCTGGGAAGCGTTCCGGCTGAAGACCACCTTGCGGGCGGTCCGAATCGCCCGGAGCGATGTCGTGATTCTGGGCGTCAAAGACCTGCCCCGTTCGGACGCTAAAATCTACGACCCCTGGCCCCCACCTCGCCCCGAATCGGCGACCGAACAGCGGGTAAAAATCGTCTACCCGAACGCCCCCGCCGAACTCAGGGCCGATTTACCGCGAAGCACGTACCTCACGCTCGATGCCGCCATCGCGGAGGCAAAAGCCGACGACGTGATTCAGATTCGGCACGACGGCCAACTGGAAGTGCCGCAAACGACGATCGACCGAGCGAAGTTACGACTCACGATTAAGCCGTACCCCGGTTCGACGCCGATTCTGATCGCGGCGAAAGACAACAATAAGCTCGATGCTTGTTTGTTCCGGCTGATTGAAGGACAACTCACGCTCGATTCGCTGGAGATTCGCCTACGGCCACGCAAGGGGCGAACGGAGAATTTCAAATCGCTCTCCGTCGTCTCGATCGTCGCGGGGCGGGAATGCACGTTGAAGAATTGCACGGTCACGCTGGACGAAAAAGAAGGCGAAATCCTCGCGGCGATTCTGCTGACGGACGCGGACGGCGAGATGCGCACGGACAACGCGGCACCGCCTGTCGTCAAAATTGAGCAATCGCTGATCCGGGGCAGCGGACGCGGCATCTGGGTGCCCACGGCGCGACCGTTCGATTTGAACATCACCAATTCGATTCTGACGCTGGCCGGGTCGGTCGTTGACATTGATCCACCCAGTCGCGTCCCCATGCCGTCCGCGATCGTGCGGGTGCAACTGGAACAAGTCACGGCGTTGCTCGGCGGGTCGTTCTTCAACCTCAACGCGGGCCGGACGACTTTGGGTGCGAAGCCGCTGGGGTGGGTTCCTGTCGATGTCACCGCCCGGCGTTGCCTGTTCGCGGCTTACGACGACACGCTGCCGTTCATCACCGTTCTGGGTGCGGACCCTGCTTCGTTGAACCGGATGTTGACCTGGAACGCCGCCCGAACGAACTGGTATGCGAACTTCCCGCCCCGTGCCACCTGGATGGAACTGATCCCCGCCGATGACATGCAACTGACGAAAAACTACTCCGAGGCGGAGTGGTTCACGTTCACCGGGGAAAACGCTGCGAATTCTAGTGGGAAAGTGACGTTCGCCACACCAGCACCAATGATTCGCCGGAAGTTCACCACTGTCGAGTCCAAGCATCTGGCCGTGGAGCGTGTGGACATATCCGATGCGACACCGAACGAAGTGGGCGCCACGGTGAGCGAAGTGGCCAAGCCGAACGGGGATTAAATCTCGATCGCTTCCCAGGCGGTCGGGACCACGAACACTTTACCGTCGCCAATGCGTCCAGTGCGGGCGGCTTTACTAACCCGGTCCGCGAGGGCTTCGTAACGGTCGGTCGCAACCCACACGGTGATTTCGACCTTCGGCAGGTAGGCCATACTGAACTCGCCGCCACGGTACTTATCGAGATACCCTTTTTGGCGACCGTACCCTTTTGCTTCCCGCACGACACACAACTCGACGCCGACTTCGGCGATGACTTGCAACACCGCTTCGGCGCGAAAGGGTTTCACGACGATCGTGAGGTGCTTCATGACGCACTACTACTCCCGCCGCTGCCACCGCTGCCACCCGAAATCGCCGAACCCGTTCCCCCGAACCCGCCGCGTGAAACGCCCGATGTTCCACCCTGTACCGGCGCACCGCCGCCGTATCCGGGTCGGCCACCATACCCGCCACCGCCGCCGAAGAACACCGGCAGGAACAACGGCACGTAGGACCGCCGGTGCGTGGACTGCTGAGTCGTGTTGTCCGCCGTCTGCGAAGTGTTCGGCGTGGTCGTCGTGGTCGTCGTGTCGGACGCGACGGCGTCTTCCCCGAACG
>JANLRE010000960.1:0-4917 GCA_031368205.1 Fimbriiglobus sp.
GTTCGGTGGCTGTCGAACGTCGGGCCTCGCCAAGCCTCGACCACGACCTACCAGACTGCCAAAAACCTACGATACGCCCCAAACTATCAAACTGCTTCTTCTGCTAAGGCTCACGCAATCACGCTCTTGTAGCCAGATTCCAGACGGGAAATCTTTGAAAATCACAGAGAATCGAGTGGGAATTGCGTGTTCGACATACCAACTCCGTCCAAGCGTACCGCAACTAATGCCCGCTAGTCACACGACTTCCGCACATCTCAGCGGGTCGCAAACGCGCCTGTTTCCCGTTCATGCAACCGGCGTTGACAGTTTCTCCGCATCAGGGCACAGTGCCCTTCCATTGCTCCGAGCTTGTCTCGTGGGCGGGGGGACTCGATTTTTGACCTGTTGATGGAGGATGGACATGGTCCGTCTGACTTTCCTGGCTCCGCTTTTGGCTTGCGGGTTGTCCCTGATGGGGCCGCTCACCGGCGCACGGGCTGGGCTGTTGCCGGTCGGCGTTTCTGTCACGCCCGAAGCGGACAAGTTCCGCTGGACTTACGCGATCGTGTTACCGACGGATTCCCAATTGCAAACGGGGAATTATTTCACGATCTATGACTTCAACGGCTACGTCGCCGGTTCGGCAGTGGCCCCAGCCGGTTGGACGGCCACGTTGGCCAATGTCGGGCCTACCCCGGAACTCGTGCGACCCGAGGATAACCCAAACATCCCGAACTTGAGCTTCCGCTACTCCGGCCCGACGATCACGGCGGGGCAAACGGGCTTGGGCAATTTCTGGGCGGTTTCGGCCTATCAGTTGCCGACCGACTCGTTCTTTACGGCCCGGACCAATCGTTCGTCCGATGGCCGCATCGACACGAACATCACGTCCACCAGTGTCCCCGTACCGACGGCAACCCCGGTTGTCCCGTCCGTGCCGGAACCGACGACCCTCGCCCTGGCAGCGCTGGGCCTGCCGTTGGTGGGTTTTGCGCGATGGCTGCGCCGCAAGCAGTAACTTGGTGAGTTGACCGACTGCGATTGACACCCCAACGGACCCGGCTATCGTGCCGGGCGTTGGGTCTGGGTAACCCGCCTTCCACAACGACGGAGGGGGTAGGGGAACCCGGGATTGACTAATTTCGCCTGCAACCCGGAGGATGGTCGAATGACCCGTGGGAATTTGATGACTCGCCTTTTTCTTGGCGCGACCGTGGCACTGTTGGCAGCGTCATCGGCGAACGCCGGACTGCTGCCGGTGAGCGTGACGGTCACGCCCGAAGCGGGTAACTTCCGCTGGACGTATGCGATCGTGTTGCCGACGGACATGAAGCTTCAGTCCGGGAACTACTTCACCATCTACGACTTTGGTGGCTACGTTGCCGACAGTGCCTCGGCTCCCGCTGGCTTTACCTTGAGCGTGAGCAAAACTGGCCCGACGCCTGACCGTGTCAACCCGCAGGACGACCCGCTGATCGACAACTTGACCTTCAAGTACACCGGGCCGACCATTCCAAGTGGTCAAATCGGCCTCGGGAATTTCTGGGGGGTCTCGACGTTTGGTACCCAAGCGGATTCGTTCTTCACCGCCCACACCAATCGGTCTTCCGACGGCTTGGCCGATAGCAACATCACGGGCACCATCGTCCCCACCGGGGCAGTGACCACCCCTCCACCGGGCGTGCCAGAACCGACGACCCTGGCACTCGCCGGTCTCGGCCTACCACTGGTTGGTCTCGTGCGAATGCTTCGCCGCAAAAAGTAACCACGGTTGATGATAAACAACACGCCGCAGGGGTAATCCCTGCGGCGTGTTCGTTTGTATCAGCGGGTTTTTGCATTCCCGGCGAACCGGCGACGTCAGTCGCCTGGGTATAACCGACCTCGACCTAGGACAACGCACCTGACAATAACCGACCGACCGTTCGTGGCACACCACCCAGCAGCTTACGCAGCCGGTTCGCCTGATCCAAATCAACACCTCGTTCGTTTCTCCCTCTTGCTTGGGGTTCGTGGCAACGGATACGATGGGGGTGTCATCTCCGCTTCAGTCGCGGTTCAGGGAGGCGCACCGTGGGATCGTTGTTTCGGTTCGGGTTGATCGGCGGCATATTGCTTTTGTTCGCCACGCTGCTGTGGAGCGCGAACCCTACGGACCCAGTTGTTGAACAACTCATTGCCGATCTCGGAAGCCCGGAATTTGCGAACCGCGAAAAGGCGAGTGATGCTCTTTGGAAGATGGGCGACAAGGCGAAACCCGCCTTGTTGGACGCACTCAAAAACGCGGACGCGGAGGTCGCCGATCGGGCCAAGGAGATTCTCGATAAGTTTGCGGCAGGAAACTTCTTCAACACGCCGCCGGAAGTCCTCAAGCACATCCGCGATTTCCGCAGTGGCTTTCTTGACCAACAATTCCACGCCACGACCGCATTACTCAAGTTGGGTGACACCGGGGTGCCGGCGTTGCGGGCGCTGTTGGGCAAAGACCTGGGGCGGGACAACCGGGCGCCGGTCTTTGACCATTTGAGATGGCTTGTCCGGACCGAAGTTCCGTTGCTCATCTTGGACGGGAAACTCGATCAAGCGGAAACGATCTTGGCCCTGGAGACCTACGGCCCGGTGAGCGAAGGGCTGTTGGACTACGTCACATTTCTGCACCTGCGCAACCGCGAAAAGCAGGCGATTCCGGAACTCGAAGTTCGTCGAAAAGCGCGTGGCGAAACTGCGGATGCGGCCGCGCGGGCGTTGGTGTTCGTTTACCGTGCGGCGGGAGATAGTGCGAAAGCGAAAGCATTGGCGGCGGAGATTGAGTTAACCGACCCCCAGTTCCGCGACACCGTGGATTCGCTGTTGGAAGATTTCGGCGAGTGGTCCCAACTGGCGGAGCGAACGCCGATCGTGGCGAACAGTTTTGAGGGGTTGAAAATCTTCCGCCTCCGGTTGGCGGGCAAGACGAAGCAAGCGAACGAACTGGCCGAACGGCAGAAGGATTCCGACCTCCGCGACACCGGCCGGACGGCGACCATCGACTCCCCGACGTTGGCCATGATGATGAACGACATGCCGCTGCAAGGCATCGAGCGGATGAAGGCGCAACGCAACGCGCCGCACATCCTCGCGGATGTTCTCTCGGCACGGCTGTTGTTTCAAGACGCCCTCGATTTATTGGACCCACGCAACAAGAAAATCGACGGCGCGCTCGGAACGGACCTCGAATCCCTCCGTCCACTCTATGGCGCCCGCCGTGGTCGGATTTTGGCCCAACTGGGGCACCGGGATGAGGCCGCCCAAGTCTTTGAACAAGTTGCCGATCAAATCGACACTAGCCCGAATCCGGACGCGCTCGTGGCACTGATCCGAGCCGAAGTTCGCAGTGGTCGCCAGGACTTGGCGTGTGAACACCTTGGGCGTGCCATTGCCAAATCCGATCCCCAGGATCGCTTCACGCGACTGGGACAAGACGACTTCGAGTTGATATTCGATACCGATGCGGACGTGGCGCGGTACCTGTGGCGAGTGCTTTACGCGGCGCGACCGGCCAATGAATCACCCGGTGCGACCATGCGTCGGGTCCGGGCGTTGCTCCTCGGTACGGCATCGGCCGCCGAGCGGGAGAAGGTCACCAAAACAATTCGCCAGGAAATTTACAGCGCGGAATCGCCGGTGGCCCAGACGCAGGCGTTGACCCTGGCCACGCTGGAGCGGGCCGCCGGCAATGCGGACCAAGCGATTCGGGAACTGAGTACCGTCGCGGACAAACTCGCCGCTCAAAAACTTCCGGTGACACTGGAAGACGCGGCCACACGGCGCTACGGTCGCGGGAGTCGTGCGTGGATTTTTGGCGTCGATGAAAGCTTCCGGTTTTGGGTCGAACTGGGCGACCTCCTGACCGAGCAAGGCCGCCACAAGGAAGCCGCCGACCGCCTCGAACAAGGCTGGAAACTCACGCCGAGCAACCCGGTGCTACTGTACCTTTCGGGCCGGTGCCTCGTGAAAGCCGGGTCCGAAAACGAAGGCCGCAAGCGGCAAGTACTCTCGCACTGGGTGGCACTGGGCAACGCGCGAATGCGGGGCCGGTTCTTGGAAGAATTGAACAATCGCGGGTGTATTGCGGACGCCAAGCGCGAATGGGAACTGGTACGTGAGACCGCCTGGGTGAACGAAACTTACATCGGCAACGTGTGGAACCAAGTGGCCCGCGCCGCAGTGCTGAACAAGGACTACGCGGCGGCGGCGGCGGCCAACCGCAAGTCGATTCACTACCTGTTGCGAACCCCCAACGTCAGCTACATCGAAGGCTTTGCGTACCTGACCGTCACGCAAATGATCCGTGGCTACACCGCGCGGGCATTACTCGCCAACGGCAAAGTCGATGACGCCCTCACGCTGGCCCACGAGTGCTTGGACGTGGTCCCCAATTCGAGCGAACTCGTCGTCAACATGGTGCCGGAGTTAGAAAAGCGCGGCCGCAAGAAAGACGCGGACGCCCTCTTTCAACGGGTGTGGGCCAGCTACGACAAGCTGTTGACAGCCAACCCGAACAGTGCGTGGGCGCGGTCCAGCGCCGCATGGGTAGCCGCCGGGTGTCGGCGCGAACTCGACACCGCGCTGGCGTATTCCAAGAAAGCCGTCGAACTCGAACCGAACCTGCGCGGCTACCAAGAAACCCTCGCCGAAGTGCATTTCCGTCGCGGCGAACGGGACCAAGCCGTCACGATCATGAAACAACTCGTCACCCTCGACCGCCGCAACCACCACTACAAACGCCAACTCGAACGCTACCAAACCGGCGACCCCACCAGCCCCATCGCCGACAGCGACGACGATTAAGGCGAACCGGCTGCGTTAGCTGCCGGGTGGATTCCCGCACCCGGCACACTACCTGCCAACCGTCCGTGCCGCACCACCCGGCAGCTAACGCAGCCGGTTCGCCTG
>JANLRE010001021.1:0-4385 GCA_031368205.1 Fimbriiglobus sp.
TGTGGCTCACAAACTCCTAACAATCGCCAACGCGATGGTCCAAAACAAAACAACCTGGCGACACTCGAACGTCGCAAATCCAGCTTGACTTCTAACACAGTCACTACACTCCGGTGCCCCTTCAGGGCACAAAGCCAAGAACAATTGCCCACCAAGGTAGTCGAAACTCACCGCTTTCCTCACTGGCATTGGTGGCGTCGGCGTCGTGTCACACTATCATGACGGGGCGTTTCCCGGTGTCACTTTTTTACAGGAGAGGTTGGCATGATGTCTCGAACTTTCTTGGCCGTGGTCCTTTTTGCGACGACCACTACGCCGATCTTCGCCCAAGCCGCGAAGACGGACGGCCCGGCCATCACCGTGCAAGCCCAGCCGCTGGGCAAGCTTCTAGCGGACATCAAACTCATCGCTCAGAAAGTCGGCGGCGCGGACGCCGTGAAGACGTTCGACGAAAAACTCGAAGACGCCCTCGGTGAAAAAGGGTTCACCGGGATCGACCTGACGCGGTTGTTCGGCGGGTACGTCATTCTGAAAGACGACCTCGAAAACATCGGCGGCGTAGTCATGGTGCCGGTGACCAATGAAAAAGACTTTTTAGCCCTGCTGAAGCGCATGAAGGTTGATGCGGAGTTGGTGAAAGACGGCAAAGGGCTGTACGAACTCACGCCGCCGGACGATGCGAATCTCGGTGACAAATCCGTCCGAATGCGGTTCAAGAACGGCTACGCTTACGTCGGCATCAACCTGGAAGACGCCGAACTCGCCGCCGAGAAACTGCTCGCCGTGAAGGACGTGATTACGCCCGGCGAAACGGCCACGCTGGCCTATCGGACGTACCTGCAACGCTACTCGAAAGAGTTGAAAGAAAAAGCCCTGGCTCAGACGGAGCAACTCGGCGGCGTCATGAACGCCTTCCCGATTCCTGAGGGGCTGAAAGACGGTCTGGGCGACATCCTGAAATACGTTAAGCGCGTCAACGAAGTGCAGTACAAGGAAGGGGACGTGTACGCGGTCAAACTCAACGTGGACCCCAAGTCGCTCGAACTGTCGGTCGAAATGGGCCTGACCGGGTTGAAGGGAACGCAACTGGCGAAGGACATCGCCGATCACAAACCCACGACGAACCGTTTCGCCGGGTTGGTGACCGACCAAAGCGCTGCGGCCTTCAAAATACAGATGCCGCTGTTCGCGCCGGAGATTCGCTCCTTGGTGGAAGCACTCATCAAAGAGGGTTTCAAAGCGGCTGAGAGCGACGTGCCGAAAAAAGTTAAACCCGTTGCGAATGAAGTCCTGCAAGGGTTACTGCGGACCGTGAAGTCGGGCGACTTCGACATTGCCGCCGCAGTGATTGGACCCGATGCCAAAGGCAAGTTCGGGGCAAGCATTGGCCTTTCATTTGAAGACCCGACGGGGTTGGAAAAGGAACTCCGTAAGCTTCACAACAGTGAACCAGAGGAGAATAAGAAGTTGGTGACGCTTGATGTGGCGAAAGTCGGCGATGTGTCGATTCACAACGCGATACTTCGTACCTTTGCGATACCCCAAGTGAAAGCCGTTCTGGGCGAAGGTGCGAGTTTCTATTTTGCGTTCACCCCGAAAGGAATTTACCTCACACTCGGCAAAGACTCCCTCGAACGAATCAAAACGGCGATCAAGATGGAGCCAGCGCCTGCAGGCGTTCTCGATGTTGCGATCAACCCGAAACGGCTGCAGAAACTGGTCGAAAGCATTAACGCGGAAGCCGCCAAGCAACTCGGCGACACCCTCGGCATTGAGGATGAGTTGCGCTCCGTCTTCGCCATCTCCGTCGAAGGGGGTAACGAAATGAAAATCCGCATGGTCGTGAACCTGAAGCCCATCGTCGGAGCGGCGATGGGGCGAATCGCACCGAAGGATTAATCCCGGAAACCAGTCGTGCGACGTGGTCCAACACTCGAATTTTGACAGGATTGACAGGATTGAACAGGATTAAAGATAGCATTTGAATCCTGTTCAATCCTGTTCAATCCTGTCAAACCTCTTATCGACCCAACTGCTAACTCAACCGGCTCACGTCGATGAACTCGCTCGGATCGACCACCCGGATTTGGCCGACGTTTTCAGAACTCACCGTGGACACAACCAGGGAGCGGACGTGCGTGGTGGTGTTGGCTTCGCCGAACGCCAAGGTTACGATTTCGTCGGTCGGTAGCGTTGTGGGTGTGAAAGAACCCAGGGTGCCTCGCAAACCTTCGCCGTTGGTCGCATTCGTCGCCTGAGCCTGGGTCAAGAAGGATGTGTCGCCGGTCGGGAACGACCCGACCCTCGAACCATCACGGCCATTGAAGATCGCCACTTCGGGTGTGCCGCTCGCCGCACCAGTGATGATCTGCGTGGATTTACCGGGAATCAATTCGGTGATTGCCACAGTCACACCACCGCGACGGCTCGAATCGTGGGCGAAGAAATCCAATACCGTCCTGTTGGTCGGCACGTCCCAAACGGCGACTCGGGGTGCGCCATTGCTGGCGGACCCGATGACAATTTGGGAATGCCCCGATGACCGCAAGTCGCCGACCGCCAAATTCAAACCGCCCCGGAACGATTCTTCAAACATCAATTTGGAGAGGATTTCCAAGCCGGTTGTGCTGTCGAAGACTTTCACAATTCCGCCGCCACCGATGCCCGGAACAGCGACGATGTCGGCCACGCCGTCACCTGTCACGTCGGCAGTGGCCACGGTCACGCCACCTGTGAACGTTCCTTCAAACGCCAGGAACCGCAACCGCTCCGATCCGTCCGCGTTGCGGACCGTGATGTCCGGCGCTTGACCGGCTGAACTGCCAATCGCGGTGAAGCCAACAGATACCGGCGGCACAACGGGCGGCGGTGGCACAACGGGTGGCGGTGGCACAACGGGTGGCGGCGGCACAACGGGGGCTGCGGTCACATCAACCGTAACGCTGTTCGATGTCGCGGCGGGGATGCTGGTATCGGTCGATATAAACCGTGCGGTCAGGGTATGGGTGCCCAAGGTGGTGAGTGTGGCCGCGAAGGTGGCCGCCCCGTTCGCAACCACTGGCGTACCGAGCACCACGTTCCCGTCACGAATCTCAATGGTCCCGGCTGCGTTGGTCGTCCCGCTGGTCACGCTGGTCAGGGTGACGATCCCCCCGGACTGAACCGTTGGCAAGTCGGCTGAGAGGCGGACATCCGGAACCACGAAGAGTTTGATCAGTTGGGTGTCGTAATTCCCGGCGGCTTCCAACCCGCCACCTTGAGACCGATCGGTGCCATCCCGCACGCCGACCTTGAACTGGATCGTGCCGAAGAACCCGGCCGTGGGCGTGAGGGTGGCTTGGCCGGTGGATTGGTCAATCGTGACACTGACGTTGGCGGGCGGGCCGCTGAAGGTGCTGTTCAAAATCTTGTAGGTAACAGTATCCCCATCGACATCCGTAGACGGGATCCGGAACGTGACCGGCAGGCTGTTCACGGACGTTTGGTCGGCCAACGCCCCGAGGAACGGGCGGCTGTTCACGCTGTCCTTGGTCGATGTAGCTGTGAAGTTTTGGACCGCAGGCGATGGCGAACCGTCCTCCGCAGTCACTTGAAGCTTAACCGGCCCAGTGAAGCTGAGTTGGGGTCGAAGCCGAATGACGGCGTTCTCGTTGTCCTGGAAGACCGTCGCGCTCGTGATCGTGACCGGGTTGGTCGGCGTCGAGCCGCTCTTCGGCGTGTCGCGGATTTTCGCGTAGACATCAAAGCCTTCCGTCAAAATCCCGACAATCGTGTGGTTGAAGTTTAGGTTCTCGGGTCGGGAGGCCAACGGCAAGTTCAAATCCGTGATGAAGAACTGCGAGTTGTTGTTGTCGTCCCCCGCATTGGCCATTGCCACGAGGCCGTTGCTGGCAAACGTGAAATCGGAATTGAATTCGTCCTGGACATCCGGCAGGGTCGATCCGCCGATGCCGTCACCGTTCGGGGAGCCGCCCTGAATGACGAAGCCGGGAATCACGCGGTGAAAAATCTTGTTGTTGTAGAACCCGGAGTTCACCAAATTGATGATTGTTCCCGTGGCCAGCGGGGCCGAGTTCTCGAACAACCGGACTGTGAGCGATCCCGTGAACGGGGTGTTCGTGCTGTCCACACCGGACACGTCAAACCGGACACTGCGACCACCCGTGACGACATCGGCCGTTACTAACGATTGGTTCGACGTGACCGTGGTGGTCACCACCCCCGCCGGGGTGTTGGTCACCGTCACGGGGATGTAGATCGGCTTGTTGTTGGGAATCTCGAGGTTCCCAATGGTCGCTAACGTGACCGCCGGGACTTCGCGCTCTTCGAGGCGTTCGAGCGTCAGCCAGCGTTGTGGCTTCTTCTGTCCCGTCCCGTGAACGTTC
>JANLRE010001022.1:0-3324 GCA_031368205.1 Fimbriiglobus sp.
TGTGGCTCACAAACTCCTAACAATCGCCAACGCGATGGTCCAAAACAAAACAACCTGGCGACACTCGAACGTCGCAAATCCAGCTTGACTTCTAACACAGTCACTACACTCCAGTGCCCTTTTCGGGCACAAAACCACGACACCCATCACACAGAACATAAATCTTCCAACTCAACGGGCCTCACCCAGGTGCTTTTCTGGCTGTTGGCGAACCCATTCCTGTCCGTGCCACCAGCCAGAAAAGCTAACTTCGCATTCAAAATCAACGAGGGTTGCTGATGTCCGGGGGGAGCGCTTGCGGCACCGCGCCATCTTTCGGGTTCGGGGCGATCGGCAAGGGTTCAGCCGCCGCACTCGGGTCGTTTGGCTTCCCGGTCAACCGACCCCATTGGTTTCGCATGAAGTCCACGGGATCGTTAGTCGGTGGTTTGGCAATTCCGCGTTCGGCTTCCATCTGTTTGCGGACCACTTCGAGGGCGTCCATCCGTTGCTTGGACACGTCGGCGTACTTGGTGCCGGGGTGCTGCCGGGTTACGAGTTCATAATAGAAGTACGCTGATGCGGGGTGGCGGGTCCGTTCGTAATACTCGGCCATCTTGAAATACTTTTCGGCGAGCTGCATCCGCACGGCCATCTTCTGCCGAGTCATCTGCGCGGACTTTTCCGGATCGGTCGCGTAGCCCGGCATCGTCGCTTCGGCGTGGTGAATCAGTTGCAACGCCTCCGCCGCTTTGCCCGCGTCGTAAACCGCCCCGCCGGTGCTGTTGTTCTTCGCCATGATGGCCATATCGAGCGCTGCTGGACGAAGCTTGCTATCTTTGTGCATCTCGACAAGCTGGCTGAAGTAGTGGTCCGATTCGTCGAACCGACCGCGATAGAAATTCACATAGCCAAGCCAGAACAAGGCACGGTCCGCATTGGGGCCGATGCCGTCGTGGGTCTGGACGTTATCGAGTGTTTTGAGTGCTTCGCCTTCGGTGTCGAAGAGGGGGCGTTTGCTATCCAGCACGTTCGGCATACTCGGGCGATCTTGCCACCACGGTACTTTCTTGCCGGACTGCTCCGCTTCAATTTCCGCGAGCGTGTCTTTTTCCAGCCACTCGTAGGCAATGGCGTACATCTGGTTGCACGCGCGTTCGCGGTAGGCCCCGAACGTGAAGTCTTGCAACAAGCGGTTGTACGACGCGACGGCCGCCGGGTATTTCTTCTGCTCGCGCAGGCTCTCGGCTTCCATGTACCGGGCTTTTTCGGCTAGCAACGCGGCGTTCTGGGTGTTGTCGGCGATGTCCGCGAAGAGGGTTTGGGCTTTGTGATGCTCGCCCTTATTGAACAACTCTTCCGCAGCGGCAAATTTTTGCTCAGCGTTGGAGTCGTTGTAAGAGCTGGTCAGCAACGACCGAGCTGCATTGTAAGTCTTTTGTCGCGCGGTCGTCAGTTGTTGGCACCCCGTGGAAGCGACCACGAACGCGGCCACCAGCACGCCGAGTTTTGCTCGGCATGAAATTGCCCAAACTTGTCGAGCGTTGAACATGGCGTTGGTTCCCCTCGCGTTCACAACCCCATCCTCGGTTCGCACTCGGTTTCGGTCACGATCCGTCGAGATACCCGAGTAATCGTGGTCGGCGACCCAGCACATAACTCACCGTTTGGCCTAACGTCTGGCGCACTTCACGCCTGATCGCACTGGGTAGCGTCGGTTCGCCGGTTGCCAACGTTCGCAAACCATTCCACGCACCCTGTGAAAGCGGTCGGTGGTCACGGCTTGCGGGCAGGCATTCGGAACAAATCACGCCACCAACTGCCGGGCTGAACCCCACCCGATCTTCCCCACGGGCTACACCCGAGAGATCTCGTTCGCACCCGGCGCAGGTATCGAGTCGCGGCATATAACCCAGCTCACGGAGCCAAACAAGCTCAAACGCCGAAACGCGCCCCGCCCGATCCACCGGGGGTTGCGCGAACGCCCGAATCGTGTCCAATGCCGCATCAAATAACCCAGGATGGGGGTCGTAATCTTGCGTCGCGTCCAGGAGTTCCGCGACGTAATACCCGACATAAAGTGCGTTCAAATCGGTCCGCAAATGCCCGAAGCGTTCCGCGACTTGGGCTTCGATCAACAAGTCCAACCCGCCGCTTTTCCGGATGAACACGACGTGACAAACCGACAGCAAATCAAACGCCACTTCAAAGTTCGACCGCAACCGCCGCCCCCCTTTTGCCAGCGCCCGCACTTTGCCGAACTCGCGCGTCCACAACGTCGCAATGCGGCTAGTCTCGCTCCAATCCGTCCCCCGCACAACCAACGCCAACGCCTGCTCCGTGGGCGGCATGTTCCTTCTCGTGGTGAAGTGAAGAACCCGAACCAATCGCGGTGCTGTTTGCTATACCTACAAAGACAGTCGAATCTGGCAGATTTTTCGTGCGAATGTGTAGGTCGTGGTTGAGGAGCTTGGCGACGTGGGGACCGACATCGGGGCTAACCAATCCATCCGAGCCACGATCTTCGGGGAGTGGTTCAACCTTCCGCCCGCGCTGCGCCTCACCGATGGCAACTCATCGTTTTTTGTGGGGGCGACCGAGGCCGCAACTGATACTGCCCTCAATTTTCCGCACGTTGAGCGGAACAACATCTTAGGGCCTAGACCAACAACCTGGGTGAATAGTGTTACCCCGTTCAAACTGACCTATCGAGAACTGGAGGAATCAGCATCGGATATCCGAACTGGATTCACGGATTCCAAAGACTTCATTGGGACTTCCGACCTGATTGTCAGGTACTGTGTTTATGTACAAGTTGGGTTCCTCGATAGATGGGTTTGTGTTTCTGACCGTGGCTGGGTGGTACTTGTCACTTCAATTCCTGAAGGATAATGGGCGAATCGCGGTCGTCGGCGCAGTGTACGATGTGATGACAGGAGTTATCGAATTTCTGCCAGTTGCGAAAGTTTCCCGCGTGGAGGTCGGCGGGGTCGTATGATGGATTCGTCACAAGATTGTGACGCTCAAAGAGGAGATCATCGGATGAACCGGTTTGTGGCGGCAACTTTTGTTTGTCTGTGGTTCTGTGTAGGCGGCGTGACGGCACAGGAGCCACTCGACCTTGCTAAGATCATTGCGGCGCTCGACAAAGATGGCCGCGTTTCTCTCGACAAAGGCAATGTCCTCGTCGTCACCTACAACTGCACAGTTGACGGAGATGCAGTCGAGGCGATTGCGTTCCGACCGACGGCCGAGGGGAAGTATCCCGCCGTGCTGCTCATTCCGGGGTTCTCGCGGACCGCTCGGGATTACATACCTATTGGTCTCCGGTTCGCCAAGGAGGGG
>JANLRE010001035.1:0-3807 GCA_031368205.1 Fimbriiglobus sp.
CCACGGAACTGTGGGTCGGGATGCGCTGTACTTTGGCATCCGCCATTGCCTCTTCGATCATCCGGCCTAGCATCCGGTCGAACACCGCCAACAGAATCGCTTCTTTCGTCGGGAAGTAATACGTCAACTGACCCCGGCTCATGTCCACAAGGCGTTCGATGCGACCCAGCGTCAGCTTGTGCAAACCCTCAGTGGCAATGATCTCGGTTGCCGATTGAATGATCTCGTCCCGCCGCCGCCGTGCTACGGCAGTGTCTGAGCCATTCGCGTGGGACTCGGGACTATTTGATTCATCAGGCTGCTTACGGTTCGCCACAGAACCTCGACACTTTAGACCGATCGGACTAATTCAACAATTCAATGGTAGACCGTTCGGTCTAAACTCGTCAAGGCGGCCTGACAGCTTCTCGTCAAGTTTTCATAATGTGCGTGGTGGCCATTTGGCTTGTCCAGATTGCCCAGGTTGTTGTTTGCAGGGCTGCGATCTTCGGGAAATCCGCACAATCCGGGAAATCGCTCAACCGAGTAAACTGCTCCGTCGATTGTTAAAGGAGTGACACTCTCGGTTACGAGACCACAATGCGTATCTCGCGGCGAACGGTATTCTGGGCAGCGCTGGCAATTTTGATTGCCTCGGGGTGCCGTACACCAGGGCCACCTCCAATCACGCCGTTTGTCCCACCGCCGTCGATTGCACCCCTGGATCTGAATGCGGTTACTCCAGCATCGTTGGAACCGGATTACAAAACCTTACCGACGATCGACCCCGTTGCAGCCAACGTCGTGGACATCGTGCCGGTGCCGGTCGGGTATCGCGGGCTGAGCGAAGAAGTTTGCCGCAAAGAAGCCGTAGCCCGCGCGGGAATCGCCAACCTGCTACGCAATGAAGACCAGATCCCTGACGAAGCTCCGAACGGTTGTCCACGCCCCTCGAATACCTTTGCCCAGGAACTTCGGTTTCACCTGACCACGGAAGCCCGGAACCGGGCCGCGACCCAAGCGCTGGAACAATTCTTCCAGCTCGCGGATGCGGAGGGACGTGGCGAGATTGTCCGGGCGTCGTTGCCGATCTTAGACCAGTTGCGTGCCAAAGTTCGGAAGGCGAAAGCGGACGGTTTGAAGGTGCCAGTCGATGCCGACGAACTGGACCGCCAACGGGTCGGCTTGCTGGCCTTGCTGGGTCAAGCGGACCTGGGTGCGAAGCTACTCGACATTGATTTGAAGCGTCGCATCGGGGTGGACGGCCACACGACGGAACGGCTGCGACCGCTGGGCAGTTTTGCCGTTTCCTCCGAAGTCGTCGATGCCGAAACCGCCGTCGGCATCGCACTCGAAGCGCGGGCCGATTTACGATTGCTACGCACCGCCTACCTGCGGTTAACGATCGAGAACCTCCCCTCCGTCCGTGAGTTGCTCCGCAGTATGGGTGGGCTGAAAACGATTCCCACAGTTGCCCTACGCAATTACTTGAACCGCAACCCCGGCCCCGACCCGGTTATCGTTGCGGAACTGGCAGTTCGTCGGCAACAACTTCTCGAACTCATCGCGGAGCGTGAACGCCAAGTCGCCGACGAAGTCCGTGCCGCTGTGGCAACGTTAACCAGCCAAACGCAACAAGTCGCACTCACACGCTGGCGGGCCGAACAGATCATCGCCAAGGCAAAAAACACGAACGAGAAAGGGCCACTGATCGAACTCCCGGCGGACTTAGAATCACTGCGTGCCAGGGCCGATGTGATCGCCGCCGTCATGAACTGGCACCAAGCCCGCGTCAAACTGGCCGGTGCGCAAGGATTGTTGGCAGACACTTCGGAAAAGCCGTAATCGTTGCGGAACCCTTCACTCAACTGGGTAAAACCAACCACCCGTTTGTGGCAGACCACCCCGCAGCTTACGCTGCCGGTTCGCCGGGATCACCGACGACCCGTTTCAGGCATTCCCGGCGAACCGGCGACGTTAGTCGCCTGGGTAAGAACCAATCACCCGTTTGAGGCAGACCACCCCGCAGCTTACGCAGCCGGTTCGCCAGAATATGAAGGCACCATCCCATCTCGGGTACTTCGCAGGTCTCTTCACGTCGGGTTAAGGTTTCCTTGCTACAGTCTGCTCCAGTAGTGGATCGGAAGCCTTAACCGGGAAGCGCAACCAAGATGAAACGGACGACGGTCGCAGTCTTTGCGATACTATCGGTGATGTTCTGGACCACTTTTCTGGCAGCCCATCCGGGTCACGATCACGAACAGGACGAGGTGGTGTGGGAAGTCACTGCCTCACTGAAATCATCGGCGGGGCATTCGGGAGTCGCCATTGTCGCAATGGTCTCACTGCTCGTCCTCGCGGCAGCTGGTCATGTGCTACGACACAGTCCCGCTCGGCTTGCCGTGGCCTTCGTCGTCATACTCAGTTCGTTCGTTTCGTTTGGCCTGATGGCGACCGAACAGGATGGGAAAGCCGCTGTGCCAAGCATTCAAAAATACTTTGAGCCGTTCAAAGGCAAACTTCAACTGCGCGCCGACGACGATTACCTGTACGTCGGCTCGAACGGTTTCCCGGACCACCCGATGATGGTTGGCATCCGGGCTTGGCAACAACAAGTCCCACTTCCGCAGCCATTCACCGGGAAGAACGCTTGGCAAATTCCGCTTCATCCGAAACTCGCTGACAAGCCAATCTCGGCGAAGAAGGCGCTTTACCGGGGCGCGATTGCCCTCGCGGTGAACGGCGTGCCGATCTTCAACGCACTGAACAATCGGGGTGAGGATGCGTACCTTGCGGGCGAACTCGACGAGTACGGCGGCCACTGCGGGCGGGGCGACGACTACCACTACCACATGGCACCAGTGCATCTCGAAAAAGTGGTCGGCAAGGGAAACCCCATTGCTTATGCACTCGACGGGTTTCCGCTCTACGGCTACGCCGATGCGACGGGCAAGGAACCGAACGATCTCGACGAGTTCAACGGGCGGATGGAGCCGGACGGCTATCGGTATTACGCGACCAAGAAGTACCCGTACATCAACGGCGGGATGCGTGGCGTTGTGACTGTCCGTGGGGATCAAATCGAACCACAACCCCGCGACGCACCCGTGCGACCCGCCGGCCAACCACTTCGCGGCGCGAAGATCACCGACTTCACCCGCGATGATGTCAAGCAGGTTTACACGCTCAAATACGAAGTCCGCGGCGCAACCAACTCCATCCGTTACACGATCCAAAACGACGGCACTTACACCTTTGTCTACACCGATGGCAACGGCCGCGAAACAACCGAAAGCTACCGTCGCCGGGAACGCCCGGAAGGGAAACAAGGACCGCCGAAGAAGTAAGGTACGGCTTAATTGTGTCGGGATCGAGTTCGGGATTGTGGCCGTCAAACTGAGACACTACCCGAATTCGGGTAGAATCACCCTCGGATTCCCTGACCCGAACGAGTACCAGCCATGCGACTACTGTTTTGCCTTGTCAGCACACTGTGTTGCGTCCCATCCCTCTTCGCCAGCGACCCGGCTTTTAAGCTACGAATTGACGCGATCGAACAAGTGATCGACGGCGAGGTCAAGGATCTGTTGGCACTTTACACGCACCTCCACACCAATCCGGAACTGTCACTGCAAGAAGAAAAGTCCGCCGCACGCATGGCACTAGAACTCAAGAAACTGGGCTTCGAGGTCACGCCGAAATTGGGCGGGCATGGCGTCGTGGCTCTTATCAAAAACGGTGCTGGCCCGATCGTGCTGGTTCGCGCCGACATGGACGCACTGCCGGTGACCGAGCAAACCGGCGTGTCGTATGCCAGCAAGGTCCGGG
>JANLRE010001043.1:0-7787 GCA_031368205.1 Fimbriiglobus sp.
CGCGAACGTGCGGGCCGCCACCGGGACCGGCGCCGAAGATCAGGTCGCCGAAGCCGTCGTTGTTCATGTCGCCGACGGTCACGTAGACGCCGTTTCGCAGCGTCGGGTCGAAGGCGAAGAAGTCGGCGGTCAGGTTGCGCGGACTGTTGCTCCGGACGGAGTTGCCGTCGAGGATGCTGACCCGCGGGCCGCCACCCGTGCCGGCGGCGACGATCAGGTCGGGGCGGCCATCGCCGTTCACGTCCCCGGCGGCGACCCGTGCCCCGCCCCGGAAGCTGGAATCATTGATGCCGAAGAAGTCGGCGCGGGTTTGGATTGTGCTGCCTTGTACGCCGACGACCTTGACACGAGGGCCACCGCCCTGGTCCGGGGAGACGATGATTTCGGCGCGACCGTCGCCATCGAAGTCCGCGGCGGCCAGATACACCCCGCCGTTGAACGAGGATTCAAACGCCATGAATTGGGGCACGAGATCGGTCAGCGTTTTCCCATTCAGGATCCGGATTTGCGAACCGCCACCGGGACCAGTGCCGAGGATCACGTCCAAGGTTCCGTCGCCGTTGACATCTGCGGTTACTGTGCGGACGGCACCCTGGAAGTTCGCAAACGGCGTGAGCGGGCCACCCACGGGCGTCAGTGTGTTGTTCGCGCCGCCGGTGTAAAGTTGCACGGTGCCGTTGTCACCCCCGGAAACCGCGAGCAACTGGTTAACGACTTCTGAACCGACAAACGCGCTCGGAACCGTCGGCGGTGTTGCGGCAACGATGGGGGAGGTGTTCGACGGCACTGTTTCCGTGAATACGGTCGTCACGGTTGGCGTGGGAGTCGTCGTCGTTGTCGCCGGTGTGACGGACGGGGTATTGCTAACCTGCCAACCGATGTCCTTGAGTACCGCATAGTCCAACGCGGAGAACGTCACGCGGCGGTTTGCGGCTAGAGTTGGCTGAAGCGACACGGGGTTGCCGTTCGAGGTTGTCCCTTGGGCCAAGTGTTGATGGTCCGGCGAAACCGTGACGCCTGTCGCCACAATGGTGTCGATATTTGTGCCGGACAAGGTGCCGTTGTGAACCAGGTTCGAGAATTCCGTTGAGGTGCCGAACCCCAGGACGTGGCCCAGTTCGTGAGTGGCGACACTGGTGAAATCGAGCTTGTTGTTGCCCAATCCGCTGGCATCGGCCCCGAAGTACCAGTTCGCGGTAGTATCGAATGAGATACTACCACCCCAGGTGCTGAACCCGGACACGCCGCGCGTTTGGACCGTGTTTTGGAAGCTCCGTGTTCCCGAAACGGAGTAGCCACCGGGGCCGCCGAAGCCGGCTTCCCCGCCGCCAACACTCAAGCCACCGACATATACGATGATCGTGTCGGCGGGGATGGTTGGGTTATTGATGCTGACTTGGTTCCCGTTCGCCGGGTTGTTAAAAACCGCTTGCCAAGTGTTCGTCGAACCACTCGGTGTGATGGCACTTAAAGAGGTCGTGATCGGTGCGACTAAATCGCTACCCGCTTTTTCGAGCGCCGCCCGGTGAGTGACATCGTTGAAAAAACCGGACGTGTCGTAGGTATAATCAAAGCGCAGGGTGATCGCCGGCGTGATGCGATCTTCGAGCGGTGTCACTTGCAACAGGGCGTGCGTGAGCGCAGCCGGATTTCGGGCGTAAGTTGGCATGGGTTGTTCGTGATTTCAGTGAGCCTGGTTGTGGCGATGTCCTGTCAGTTGGGGGCGTCCTGCCGACCCGCGTGGCCCAAAAATAAGGAACAATGCCCGGCTTGTGTGGGGTAAGCCTGGCAATCCGAAATCACGGGTTCGGTTGATCCTGGGGGTGGTCCGGTCTGGTGAGGGGAAGACGACCGGACCTATTGGGCCGATCATTACCTAGAAGGACAACGGGACTCTGTCAAATTGAACAATCGAAACGGTTGGGTCGATCGTCTTAATCACGGAGAATTTTGCGATCCGGGGAAAGAATTGAGGCTCCCCGTAGCGAATATTTCGGTTCCGACGAACCGGCATTTTGGGTAAACAATCCGCCTGTATCGCGCAAATTGGATGCGCAAACCCAATTTGAACTCTTACCACACGATTCCCGCCACAGCGATTTCCTTTATCAGCATAAAGGGTCCATGATAGTAACCAGGATCGCATAGGCAGACAACCGGAGCCAACTATCGGACCCGGACCCATAAGGATGAGGCACCAATGTCGCTAGTCACAATTTCCCGCACACCGAAGTCCGGTGAACCCCATAAGCCGGATGCGTCCTTCCGACTCCGGATGGAACGTTTGGAAGATCGGGACAACCCGGCTGCCACACTGGTGTCGAGTACCAGCGCGTTCGACGGTGCCAACGCCGCCGTGCAAGTTTTGGCAGCCAGTGACGACGGCCAACAAATTCTCGTGCAAAGCACCGCGACGAACCTGATCCCAGGGCAAGTCGATGTCCCCGGTACCAACGACCTGTTCTACTTCAACTTCACCAACGGTCAGCGGAGTTTAATCACTGCGGCGGCCCCAAGTGCTGCACTTGGAGTCAGTATCGGGACCAAGGCCCTTGGGGCGGAAATCTCCACTCCTGGTGTTGTGTTAAAAGCCGTTATCAGTGGCGACGGTTCGGCCGTGGCCTTTACCAGTGCCGCTAACGCGCAACAGTTTGACCGATCGCTCTTCGCCGCTAACGACGATGGTGGCTTGGACATCTTCGTGTGGAATGCGGGCACACAAGCAACACAACTTGTCAGCAAGGATAAAGTCGGCTTCGCACTGGGCGGCTTCGCCAACGTGTCCAGTCCGGCGATTAGCCGTGACGGCGGCACCGTCTCGTACATTTCCGACGCACTAAACTACAATCGGTACGACAACAAATACCGAGCCGGGGAAAAAAGTCCCGCGATCGACGTGAGCCCATTAGGGCCGAACCTGTATTCCGCGATCGTCGGCCAAACGCCCCGGTTGGTCACATACTACTTTACCACGTTCAACACCCTCGATCCGGCTACTGCTGGGTCATTTTTTGTTCCATTCAGTGACATCGCCGTTGACCCACTCGGTCGGTACATGAGTGCGGAAGGGCTGTCCTATGCGGTCATCAGCGGTGGCCGCCCGCAACGATTTACCGCGTTCGGCACTCCAATTACGGTAACAGGTAAGGATGCGTATCGGTTCACCTTCGCAGGCGTGGGGATCAACCCACCCGGTACGTTGAACTTCGACTTGGTTTCGACGACAGTTAACGGAGACGCGGTTGGAGCGGGAACGTTCGGGAGTTTTGTCTTCGATCCGGTTACGAAACAGTTCACCTTCACACAGAACAGTTTCGGCAGCGTCACGAACGCCATCATTGCCCGGGATCGTTCCGACATCTTGCTGTACGCCGTCGCCACGAAGGACGTCACGACAACGCAGACCGACTTTACCACGTTCCCGTTTACGACGAAGACCGTCACGATCTCTGGGAACCTCGTTCCGGGGTACGTGAACAACAACGGCGGTGGCGAGGAACTTTATCTCGCGGTGCGTAACGACGCCGTGGCTTCGACTTCGACCTATTCCAGCGTGTTGGTTTCCTCGAAAGATGGCGTCAACGGTGCGAACGGGACGCTCGATCTGACTCCGGGCAATTTCCAATTCACCCCGGATGGTCGGCGGGTTACGTATACCTCCAATGCCACGGACATCGTCACGGGGTTGGTCGATGTGAACAAAGCGCCGGACATTTTTCAGTACGATCGCATCAGCACCGGCATCAAAAACGTCGCCATCAGCGTGACGGCGGCGAACCCGAATCGGACTGGTTTGGGTGGTTCTCGCTCCCCCTCAACGACAACGGACGGCTTGACGATCGCCTTCCAATCGGACGCCACCGACCTGACCAACAAGCCGGACAAGAACGGGTTACCGGACATTTACGTGCGGGACATCCCGCGAAATTCGACATCGTTGGCCAGCTCGGTACCGGGGAACTTTAACTCGTCGAACGGTTCCTCGACTTCGCCGGTCATCGGGGGAACGTTCCAAACGGGTCGGCTGTATTTCACGAGTACCTCGACCGACTTGGATCGCAGATCCAAGCTTGACGGGACAATTCAGGTCTTCAAAGTGCAAACGCCGTTGGTGTTCAACAACTCGTCCCGCAACGTGGCGTATTCCGGCGGTACGGATGGCTTTGTTTCCATCGGGACACTGGACCTGGATGGCAACGTGATCGCCGGGACGAAGTTCCAACCTTACGCTGGTTACACCGGAGACCTTCGGGTCGCGTCCGCAGATGTCACCGGGGACGGCGTCCCCGACATCATCGTCGGTGCCGGTCCGGGTGGTGGTCCCCGTGTGACGATCATCGACGGCTTCAACGGTCGCGTGGTGGACGACTTCTTTGCGTTTGAATCCACGTTCACGGGCGGGGTGTACGTCGCGGCGGGCGACTTCAACGGCGACGGCCGCAGTGAATTGATTGTCGGTGCCGGGGAATCGGGCGGGCCGCGTGTCCAAGTGTATAACACGACAACCCGGGCGCTGATCCTGGATAACTTCGCCTACGAATCCAGTAGCCGCACCGGGGTCCACGTGGCCGCCGGGGATTTCAACGGCGACGGCAAACAAGAATTGATTATCTCCCCTGGTCTGGGCGGCGGCCCACGAGTGCGGATCTTTGACGGCAACAACGTCAGCAAGCTGAACGTCCTGGCGGACTTCTTCGCCTACGACTCCTCGCAACGTGGCGGCGTGTACATCTCCGCCGGGGACTTCAACAACGACGGCCGCGCGGACATCGTCGTCGGCACCGGACCGGGTGTCACCAGCACCGTTCGGGTTTTCAACGCCGCGAACCTGATCCTGCGTGACCCGAACGTGGCAATTACGTTCCTGGATTATCAACCCTTCGGCGTGGACAACACCGACGGCGCCCGTGCGGTCCTACGGGACATCCAAGCCGGTAATAACGCGGACCTCGTGGTCTCGACGGCCTCGGCGTTCCCGCTCATTAAAACCTTCTCGGGGAACACCTTCGGTGACACGGGCACAGCCCCTGCCCCGCTGAAGGAATTCGTGCCGTTCAACTCCCCGTTCAGTGATTTCGGCGCCTGGGTCGGGTAATTGTTCAACACAGGTCATACACCACGAGCCGTGCGGGACAATCCCCGTGCGGCTCGCGTCGTTTTGGGTCGGTATGAAGTCATTGCTTGTTAGCCCGACGTGCGAGTTTTGTCGTCGTGCGCTCTTTTACAACGCATGGAACTACCGCATCAGACCGAGTGTGACGTTGGACCACTCATTTCGTAACAGGCCCTGAGTCTGTGCCGCCAACTCCCCCCATCAGCAAGAAGCGGCGTTGTCATCACACATTTCGCATCGCTATTGATGAAAGAACACTCAATTGCTGCGGTAAATCAGGGTGACACTGCCACAGTCATTCACGCCCCATAAGCTCTTCCGTTGTGTCGATGCAACCTTTGCCCCGGAGCACGCTCGTGCCGCTTTTTGCTGACGCTACGCTAGATACGACGGCTGCCGCGCAAGCCCTTGCCAAGTTACATGTCGAAGAATTGTTGTTGCCGGTTCTGGTGCAACTCGCGTTGATTATCGCCGTGGCACGGGTTGCGGGTGTGTTGGCCCGCAAGGTGGGACAACCGACGGTTGTCGGTGAGGTCGTTGCGGGTTTGTTACTTGGCCCGTCACTTTTGGGTTGGTTGTTGCCGGACGTTTCGATGTTGTTGTTTCAGCCGCATTTCGACGGCGTACCGGATGTCTTGTCGCAAGCCGCGTTCCCGAAGGTTTTTCAAGTCTTGTCGCAAATCGGGTTGATTTTCCTGCTGTTCCTCATCGGGTTGGAGTTCGAGTTCGGGCATCTCAAAGCCGAGGGCAAGGCAGCACTGGCGGTCTCGATTTGTGGCATCGTTCTGCCGTTCGGAATGGGTGCGTTGATGGCGCCCGTCATTCACCCGCACCTCGAAGCCCACCCCGTTGCTGGCATCGTCCCGTTGTTCGGGCTAACCCTGTTCCTGGGCGTTGCCATGTCGATCACGGCGATCCCCGTACTCGGTCGGATCATGATCGAACTGGGGATCAACCGGACGAAGCTCGGCTCCATTGTGATTACGGCGGCGGCAATTGGTGACGCGGTGGGGTGGATCCTGTTGCCCACGGTGGGCGCGTTATCGAAGGCAGCGTTCAACCCCGTCGCAGCCGGGTTGATGATCGGGCAGACGATTCTACTCGCAACCGGGATGATCTTCGTCGTTCGACCCGTATTAAGTCGCTACTTCGCGTGGCTGGCCAAGCAATCCGGCGAACCACTCAGCACCGTCGCACTCACGGTGTTGTTGGTTGCGATCCTTCTTGCCGCGATCACCACCAACCTCATCGGCATCTTTGCGATCTTCGGCCCGTTTCTGCTCGGGGCGATTCTGTCCGACCAGCACAAGTTTCGGGAAGCCGTCACGAGCCGGATGCGGGACATCGTGACCACGTTTTTCGTGCCGATTTTCTTTACCTACACTGGCCTTCGTACCGAAATCAGTAGCGTATCCGGCGTCACGATGTGGTTGATAATGGGCGCCGTGATTGCGACGGGAATCATCGGTAAGATTGGCGGCTGTGCGATTGCGGCACGATTGACCGGGTACCAATGGCGCGAGTCCGCAATTATCGGTGCGATGATGAACACGCGCGGGCTGATGGAATTGATCGTCATCAACGTCGGCTACGATCTGGGCGTGATCCCCAAGAGCCTGTTCTGTATGTTGGTCCTGATGGCGGTTGTGACCACGATCATGACCACACCGTTGTTGCTGTTGCTACGTCGCGGCACCGAAATCGAAGACCCGATTGCCCGAAGCGGGTTTTTACGAACGCGACTGACATAACGTTGTCACTCGGTAGAGATTAACACACCATGCCCACTTTCCCGGATCGTTTGGCGGACGCGGTTCGGCGTAACGGGCCGCTTTGTGTCGGGATCGACCCGCGCTGGGAATCGTTGCCGTCCGAGATGATCGAACGCCACTCTGACAACGACCTCGTCGGGATCGCGGCGGCGTTTGAAGAGTTTTCGCTTCGGGTGCTGGAACTGGTTCGACCCTATTGCGGAGTCATTAAACCCCAGTCTGCGTTTTTTGAACTCGTCGGACCTGACGGGATGCGCGCGATGAAGCGCGTGTTGTACCAAGCGAAGCAAATGGGATACGTAACCATACTGGATGCCAAACGTGGCGACATCGCCAGCACCGCGACGGCCTATGCGGACGCGGCGTTTGGCGGGATGACCGGACCATGCGGCGTTATTCCCGTTTGGAACGCCGATTCGCTCACGGTGAACCCGTATCTGGGTGCCGACGCGGTCGAACCGTTCATCACGTCCGCCGTCAAAACCGATCGTGGTCTATTCGTCCTGGTCCGCACGAGTAATCCGGGCGGTGGCCTGTTTCAAAATCTGGTGTGTGATGGGCGACCACTTTATCGACACGTCGCGGAAGCCGTGGCGAAGTGGAACGAACCGACGTTGGGTGATTGTGGTCTCGGGGCAGTGGGTGCCGTGGTTGGCGCAACTCACCCACAGGAGCTAGCCGAGTTGCGGACGGCACTCCCGAACGTCTGGTTCCTGGTGCCGGGTTACGGGGCACAAGGTGGGACTGCCGCAGACGTGAAACCGGCGTATCGTGCCGATGGCTTAGGAGCAGTTGTTAACAGTAGCCGTGGCATCACGTTTCCGTTCCATCGTGACGATCCGCATTGGGAAGCGAAAATCATCGCCGCCGCCAAACAGGCAAACTCCGAACTCCAAAACTAA
>JANLRE010000089.1:0-2452 GCA_031368205.1 Fimbriiglobus sp.
CGCACGACACCCTCGCGTGGCTTTACCCAAGCCACAAGGCCACTTTCGATGCGGACCTCGCTACGGATTTAGCCGGTATCTCCGCGCAGGCTGCGTTAAACGGGGAGAAGGTTGGTGCGCAGATCGCGTCCCAAATGATCGCGTGGCGGGCGACCGATCACGCAACCGATCCTGATAATTACACGTTCGGCACAGGTCCGCTCGACTGGCAATCCGATCCGCTGCACCCCAATCAGAAACCGCTCACAGCAAACTGGGGCAACGTCACGCCGTTCACAATGGCGAGCGGATCGCAGTTTCGACCACCGGCACCGCCGAGTCCAGGGAGTGATGAGTACACAGCAGCCTACAAAGAGGCTTACGACTACGGCGGCGACGGCGTTACGACGCCGACTTTGCGGACGGCAGAGCAGACTGAAATCGGCATCTACTGGGGGTACGATGGCCAGCCGGGGTTGTGCAGTCCACCCCGGTTGTACAACCAAATCGTGCATCAAATTGCGGTCGAGCGGGGAAATACCCTGCTGCAAAACGCCCGACTTTTGGCGTTACTCAACCTCGCCCAAGGGGACGCGGGCATCTCGTCGTGGGAAGCCAAGTATTTCTACAATCTGGCTCGCCCCGTCACGGCCATCCGGGCGGGCGATCTCGACGGCAATCCCAATACACAAGGTAACCCGACTTGGTCTCCCTACGGCGCGCCGGCGGAAAACGGCAGTGGCACGAATTTCACCCCGCCGTTCCCGGCCTATACCTCCGGTCACGCTACGTTCGGTGGTGCGGTGTTTGAGACACTCCGCAAGTTCTACGGTCGGGACGACATCTCGTTCACGTTCCTTTCAGACGAATTCAACGGCAAGACCTTTGACCAACACGGGGTCCAGCGACCGATCAAGCCGCGCCACTTCGATTCCCTCAGCCAGGCCGAGGAAGAGAACGGCCAGAGCCGGATTTACCTGGGCATTCACTGGGCGTTCGACAAAACCCGAGGCATCAAGGAAGGTAACCAAGTCGCGGATAATGTGTTCGACAACTTCTTGCGGGCGAACCCGGCGGCGTCACGCTTCGTTGTGGCTGCGGATGTCGGTGGTGGCCCGCGAGTGCGTGTGATCGGACCGAACGCGCAGGTCATTTTCGACTTCTTTGCGTTCGACCCCTCGTTCACCGGCGGTGTGCGGGTCGCGCAGGGGGACATGAACGGGGACGGCGTCCCGGATGTGATTGCCACGACCAGTTCCGGCACGAACTCCGTCGTCAAGGTGTTCGACGGCACTAACCTTGCGGTCCTGAAGCAGTTCACCCCGTTCGAGACGAGCTTCAGTGGCGGGAATTACGTTGCGTCCGGGGATATGAACGGGGACGGCAAGGCGGACATCATCGTCAGTGCCGGGGAATCGGGCGGTCCACGAATCAAGATCTTCTCGGGAAAAGACGGCACCGTTTTGGAAGACTTCTTCGCGTTCGACTCGTCGTTACGAACCGGCGCCCACGTGGCAGCGGGCGATGTCAACGCCGACGGCCGCGACGACTTGATTGCGGCTCCCGGTGTCGGCGGCGGTTCGTTGGTTCGCATTTTCAGTGGTGCGACCGGAACGGTCATGCGGGAGTTCTTCGCCTACGACACCGACTTCCGTGGCGGCGTTTACCTCGCGGCGGGTGATTGCGACGCGGACGGCAAGGCCGACGTCATCACCGGGGCCGGGGCCGGTGGCGGCCCCCACGTGAAGGTCTTCGATGCCAACGGAAACATCCTCCAAAGCTACATGGCTTTCAGCCCGTCCACCCAAGTCAGCCGTAATGGAGTCCGTGTCGGCAGTGCGGACATGGACGGCGACGGTCGGGCGGACTTGTTGACCGCTTCCGGTCCAGGAGATGCCCCGGTCGTCGAGTGCCGCACCGCAATCAACCTGTCAAACATCGAGCGACTGTATGCGTTCGAGCCGGAGTTTCTGGGCGGGGTCAACGTGTAGCCTTCAGTGATGCGCAGCGATTCGGGAAGCCACAAATCAAGTCGTGTCACTTGCAACGAAGTTTTCGGGGGGGTGACTTACGGACAGATTTTGTCAACGACCCCAATGAAGACGTTGATTGCATCACGCCACTTCTTAGGGATCAGTGGAATGCTGGCGACAAGAACTAGAATGGGCTTCACCATCTTGTACGCGGCACAGACATCCGAAGGACTCAGCGCGACTCCTTTCGGGTGATGTTTCCCACCAGCTTGAAACTCGGTGAGATCGACGGATTGGATGTGTTTATCGACATCCTCAAAAGTGGGAGTGTGACTACTTGCCATGTGAGTAATTCCTCAAGGTTGATGCCATTCGGCATGGGTATGTCATCGAGAAAACTCACATTGAGTTTCACGGACTGGCCCTACCTAACTAGGCGTCGCAGTGAACGCGATTGACCGCACAGTTCGTTATTTTTTCGCATGTGATACTGCACAAGA
>JANLRE010001080.1:0-4682 GCA_031368205.1 Fimbriiglobus sp.
TTTCCAGGCGAACCGGCTGCGTGAGCTGCCGGGTGGACAACCACGGACTGAGGATGACCACCCGGCAGCTTACGCAGCCGGTTCGCCGGGACTTCCTATCGCGGGTAACGGCTTTCCCGGCGAACCGGCGACATCAGTCGCCTGGGTCAGAACCGACCTGTCGCTTGTGGCAGCCCACCCGGCAGCTTACGCAGCCGGTTCGCCTCAATCCAAAAGGCTGCCGTTGCCGTCCTCGGCTTGACCGGATGTTTCGTGGCAGGGTAGATTCTGCTACCTTTGGTCATTGTAAGGAAGTGCGGGTCATGGACGGTTCAGCGACGCGGATTCTGGCTTCGCCGTATTGGTGGCTGATTGCGGTCGCAGTGGTCGTGCTGGGTCAGGCCAAGTTGGCGTTGCCGTTGTTCGGCGAGCGCGATGCGCTGACCGGGTTAACCGACGCGCGGCCCATCATAAGCGGTCGGCACCCGTTGCACTTGTACCACGGGTCGCTCGGGGCGGCGACGTTCCGTGAACGGTACGGCACGGCCTGTTACGACCCCGCGTTTCAGGCGGGTTACCCCAAGACGCCAGTGTTCGACGGCGGCTGCCGACCCGCCGAGTTTTTCCTGGCGTGGACGGGGCAAACGTTTGATCCCGCCGCGTACAAACTTGGGCTGTTCGGGGTGTGCGTGTTGGCGCCGTTGGCGTTCGCGTTGGCTGCTTGGTGTGTCGGGTTGTCCCCAACCGGCGTGGTCTTGGCAAGTGCGGGGGGGTGTCTGGTCTGGTGGTCGGCGCCAGTGCAAACGATGCTGGCAGCGGGCAATTTCGATCTGCTGATTGCCGGGTTGACGGGGCTAATTTTTATCTGCGGCCTGCCCCGGTATGCCTCTGAACCGGGGCCGCTCACGTGGTGCATTTTGGCCGGGTCGGCGGTGGTCGGGTGGTATGCTCAGCCGGTCATGTGGCTGGGGCTATTTCCGGTCGGCATGGCGTATTACGTGATCGTCGCGCCGCGGCACGGGTTGGCGTGGCACCTCGGGCAAGTCGGCGTGTTCATCGCCGGGTTGGTGCCGAATTTGTGGTGGTTGACGGACTGGGTGAAATTCTGGTGGCTCCGTTCGCCGACCGTCGATGACTTGTCGCAACTGCCCTGTTGGTTCACGCTGCTCGGCACGATCGACGATTACTTCAGCCTGTTCGGCACCGACTGGTTGAGTTGGTCCGTTGTGCTTTTTGGACTGGTGGGAATTGGGTCGATGATGGGCGCGGGCCGTCGGGTGTGCGGTGGGGTGCTGCTTTCCACGGTCGTGCTGGCGGTCATCGTGGCCCGCCTGGGCCAAGCCATTCCGATGTTGAAAGTCTTGCACGCGGAACGGGCAGCGTCGTTCGTGGTGGGCGTGTTGATGATCCCATCCGCGTGCCTGTTATCACGGTGGTGGTCGCAGGCACAATTTGGCAACGCGGTCGTCGCCGTTGTCGCGGCGCTTCCACTCCTGGCGGGTGTGCTGGGCGTGTACGCGCCGCCGCCGCTCCCCTTGGGGTTCAACGACGAACGCCGAGAGTTCATCGCCGCGATCACGAAATTCACCACCCCCGAAGCGCGCATCTTGTTGGAAGAACCGGACAGCCTGACCAAGCCGGGTTGGAACTGGACCGCGTTGCTACCCGTGCTGACTGACCGCGCGTACCTGGGTGGCCTGGACCCGGATGCCAACGTGGAGCATTCGTACTGTAGCTTCCGCAACGGCAAGCTCAACGGTCGCGCGCTTGCGGAATGGACGAGTCTGGAACGTGACGAGTTCGTACAGCGGTACAACGTCGGCTGGGTAATGTGTCGATCCCCCGCTGCCATCAGTTGGTGGGCGAACTACCCCGGAGCCAAGGCCGTGGCCCAGTTCCGCGAAAGTGGTGATGTCGTCCTGTTCGCGCTCGATCGCAAGCCGTCGTTTATTCTGAGCGGCACCGCCACACTCGAACGCGCCGACCGGCGCAAAATTGTCCTCACCGACGTGACCCCGAACGAAGCCGGCGAAGTGGTGCTGAGCTTCCACTACCAACCCGGCTTTCGCATCATTCCGTCCATGCTGCACATCGAAGGTGACAAAGAATTGTTCGACCCAATCCCGATGACGAAACTCCGCTTGCCCGGCCCCGTCAGCCGCGTCGTACTGGTCTGGGACAACCCGTAACTACGCGCCCCAACCGTGTTGGGCGCGAAGCCATGCGATTTGGGCGGTGTGGTGCCGACCGTGGTGGGCGTACAAGCCGATGGCTTCGGCGAGTGTGAACGATTTGTTTTTGGCCGGGTGAATGTAAGCCCGCGTAAAATCGGCATCCGACATGGTGCGTAACAGTTGCACCCACCGCGAGTGTAGCGACTCCAACAACTGCATTGACACTTCAACTTCAGCCGTCTTGGCATCGGGCAGTTCAGCCCACTTCGTTTCGTCGTAAGGCTTAATCGTCGGGGTTTCTTCCGTCAACGTGAGGCGAAACCGGACGTAAGCATTAGCGTGGCTATCGGCGAGGTGGTGAACGATTTGGCGAATGGTCCAGTTCTTGTACTTCGTATCGAGTTGCGAATTGTCCAGGCCCGCCACCGTTACCCGTAACTTCGTGGGCAGTCCCGCAATTTCGGCAATACGCTCCGCCCGTTGTTCCGGCGACGGTGTCATTTCCGGAAGGTGTTCGCCGGCGGGATGATCGGGTGGAGACATGACAAATCCTCAAAGTGTCCGGAGCGCAGCATCAAACAGAAACCAGGGGTTTTGCCCCCTGGTTTCTGATGTCGGCACGGCTCCTGACTGGTTCTGCGTCAGACCGCAACCGGCTGGTCCACAGGCTTGACGTTCACACGTCGGCTTTGCTGGTCAAAGTAAACGGTCCCGACGCACATGGCGAACAGGGTGTCGTCTTTGGCACGTTTCACGTTGCGGCCAGGGTGGAACTTGGTCCCACATTGCCGCACGATGATACTGCCAACCTGAACCGATTCCCCCGCATAGGCTTTGATGCCACGTCGTTGGGCGTTCGAGTCCCGACCGTTCTTGACCGAGCCTTGGCCCTTCTTGTGTGCCACGGCGTACCTCTTAAAAAAATCAGTGCAGTCTCAGGCCAAGCCCGAGTTTAGGAACCAGAATTGTAGCGGCTTCGCCCCACGGGGCAACAGGAAAACCTGCGTAAACCGCTCAAATGTGTAAGTACTTAGCACCAGCGGTTGTCGCTGATCTGACAGCGACCTCAGCCGTTCGGTGGGTTTGTCGGAAGGAAGCGTTCGAGTAGCTTACCGAACGGGCTGTCCTGCATTCCGGGAAGCACCTTCTTCATGCATTCCAGCATCACGGTTTCGGCGTCAGCGTTATAAATCTCGGAGAAGCGGGCCACCGCATAATCGGAGAGTGGCACTTCGTTCTTTTCATAGCGAAGTACCGTTGATGGTGCGATGTCCAGTCGTTTCGCAGCATCGGCTAACGACATCGCCATTTTCTTGCGAAGCGTTTCTAGAATCTCGCCAGCGCCCTCGAACAAGAACTCGCCGTGGAGTTCTCGTTCTTCCGGAGTCGCCGCGAGTTGATCGATCAATCGTCGTGTTGAAATCGGCATGATTCACTCCATTTGTCTGGAACGAACCGTGAGACAGAGTATGACTACTCAATTCTACACGCCGAGGTTCCAGATTAGGGACTCTGTCTGAGTAATTCGATCAGTTTCTCAACACTTGACTTGCT
This sequence comes from Fimbriiglobus sp., assembly GCA_031368205.1. GTDB lineage: Bacteria > Planctomycetota > Planctomycetia > Gemmatales > Gemmataceae > Fimbriiglobus. The sequence goes on from JANLRE010001080.1 coordinate 3,708, forward strand.
GAGAGTAATCTGATTCACTCGAAGGCGCAAGCCCTCAAGTATCGTTTCCATTTCTTTATCCTGCTTACTCCCGTCCTTGCCCGATTCATCCTGACACGTCCCGGCGAAGTAAGCGTTTCCTCGCATTCTTACCTGGCTCCACCAAGACCCTGGCGGCCAATTTTCAATAGTGGCCAAGTCTCCACTAACCTGATCGCAACCGCAGTCGATCAATGTTTCCAGATCGTCATCCGTCTTCTCAAGAAACGTCCGCGAACGTCGCAAACGATGTTCTTGTGTGACAGTAGCCTTGTCACGCGACACAGGTTCAGTCAAATCTTGGACCCGTCGGTATGCAAACACCATGTAGGCGAGTACGAGAAGCACGGCTTCGCGTCGGATGAAAACGGCGGTCATCATGGCCTCCGGAAATAAGAAACACGATCAGGACAATCGATGAACCACGACTGTTGTGCCCTAACTGTCTCAATCGGAAGCTTGCCACCGGCTTCACGATCAGACACACGGATCGCTGAACAACTTGTTGCCCAAGTTGATCCGATTTCTGTTGCCCACAATGGCGAGCAGAACTGTTTTCGACGGGCGCGCGCAACACGAGACAGTAAGCACTTTTCGCTTCATGAAAACCTCGGTACGGGCTTGTAGCCCGAAAGCGGGAAGTGAATTGAGAGATTGGATCATTCCCTTGATCGTGATCTCACCTTCCGAAAGTCAGGATTCTACACCTGACCCCACATCTCTTCGTCCTGCCTCCAGCAGCACGGTGGATGAAAACCACACGAGATAGAACCAGTCTAACTTGTCGTTGCACGGCGTGCAACGAGAAAATCAGCAGAATCTTTCGGCTATCCCGCAACTCAATTGAGCGGTGGGTTGCTCGGCATTAAATCATAAAGGCGATTCGTGAAATCCTGGTGGGTGGGGTATCAGCCCGCGAATGATCATTCGTGGGCTTTCGTCAGTGGTGGTGGATGG
>JANLRE010001143.1:0-1937 GCA_031368205.1 Fimbriiglobus sp.
TGCCGCCCGCGTTCAATCGCTTCACGCCGTGTGGGGTTTCGATGTGGCTGTGAATGTAAATCGACTGGTTGAAGTACATCAGCCCGTCCGGCCCCCATTGGAACGTGTGGATGATGTGGTGCGTGTCTTCGGTGCCGAAGCCGGTGAGGACGATCTTCTTTTTGCGGGCTTTGCCGGTGACGGGGTCGGGATCGGAGAAGTGAACGAGGTCCGTACTATCGGCGACATACGCCCCGCCGTCACCGGGGACGACGCCGGTTGGGATCAGCAAGCCGTCGGCGAACACCGTGGTCTTGGTCGCTTTGCCTTCACCCTTGGTGTCTTCCAAAATCAAGATTCGATCGGTAGACGCCTGACCGGGTTTGATTTGCGGGTAGACTTCACTGGACGCCACCCAGAGCCGCCCCAGCGGGTCGAAGTTCATCTGAATCGGCTTCGCCAACATGGGGTCGGCGGCGAACAGGTTCACTTCGAAGCCGTCCGGCACGATGAACGTCTTGCGTTCAATCTCCGGGTCCGGGTCGGGTATCTTGGCGTCCCGTTGCGCGAACGCAGTTGGGGTCATGTAAAAGCTGAAGGCAAATAGTACGAGCGTGATGATGCGTGGCGTGTTCATTTGGCACCGTCCTTCTTGGCGGGGTTGCGGAGTTCGGCGATGTCGCTTTCGACCTTCACGATCAGCGGATCAAACTCGGGGATTTCCTTGCCGTTCTGCCCCTGTTCGTGCTTGCGAAACCCGAACAGGTACGTTTCATTCTGCGGCCGCCAGCGGTGGAAAAAGAGTTGATTCTTCTCAATAATCTTGGCACGGATTACTTCCGTCTGGGAACCGAGCGGGATCGCCGGAATCGCGGTCGTGAACGCACGGGCCGTGATGTCATAGCCGATCGAATTCATGTGTATGCCGTTCTCCGTGAAGTGCTGGGATTGTTGGCTGGCGAGCGTGTACAAGTCCACAAAATCGAGCTTGCGTGTGGTAGCCAGGGTTTTGATTGCGGTGATGTAGAGTTGCAAATTTTTGTTCTTCGCTTCCGTGTCCTTCATCGGCGCGACATTCTCGAACGGCGTGGGTGACATCAGCACAATCCTCGCCTTGGTCTTGGCGACCTCGTTGAGCAGTTTCTCGTATTGAGCAACGAACCGCTTGGTGCCGGTCGGCCCGTCAAAGGATTCGTTCTGCCCGAAGCAGGCGATGATGACCGTCGGCTTCAATTCCTTCGTCAGCGTCACCATGCGGTCGTACCCCTTCGGCGACGGGTCGAAGCTGTTACGCGATTCGCCCCAGACTGTGTCACCGCTCCAGCCGAGGTTGCGGAACGTGACGTGCTTGTCCCGGTTAGCCAGCGTCATCGCCAATTCCCAGGAGCCGTATTTTTGCTCCCGTTCCACGAGCGTACCGCCCAGCAGCACGACGCGGTCGCCGTCCTGGAATTGAAACGGGTGATCGGCCTTCACGGAATCAGTTGCCAGGAGAAGGCTTGCCACACACGTGGCAATAATTCGAGGGAGTATCACGGAGAGGATCCTTTATCAACAGGTGGGAAACCGCTATCATTCAGCCGCATCATGCGATTAGAATCAAGCACAATTTTGTAGAACCGCCGAGTCGTTGCTTAGGGTCACACTATGAACCGCCGAACTTTTGCATCGTTCATTATCGCGGGGTTGGTCGGGATTCTGCTCGCGCCGACCGAATCCCCCCGCGCGGCAGAGCCACCGAGCAACGTTGTGAAGGTCGCTTTGAACGGCCACAATTTCACGTTGCCCGCAGGCTTTGAAATTGAGTTAGTTGCCGGCCCGCCCCAAGTACAACGCCCCGTCGCAGCGGCGTTCGGTGTTGATGGCACATTATATATCACGGTGTCCTCCGGTACGAACGACCCGGTACAAAAGCAGTTAGCGGAGAAGCCCCACCAAGCGTTGCGATTGAAGGCGGA
>JANLRE010001155.1:0-2570 GCA_031368205.1 Fimbriiglobus sp.
ATCGACGGCCCCGACCCCGAGTTCGCCAACCACTACGTGGGCCGCACCTACGCCGACAGCCCCGACATCGACTGCAGCATCCGCGTGAAGGCGAAGAAGCTCCAACCCGGCGACTTCGTCAAAGTCAAAGTCACCACCGCCGACGGCTACGACCTCGCCGGCCGCGCCATCGGGCAGGCGTGGTAGGGGAACTTTCCGCGACAAGGAGAGAACATTGCTTCGATGAAAATTGAAGTCGAGCAAGAAGACGATGGCCGGTGGATTGCGGAAGTTCCAGAACTTCCGGGCGTCATGGCTTACGGCCAAACCCGGCAAGAGGCGATCGACCGCACGCAATCCCTGTCCCTTCGCGTCCTTGCCGACCGCCTTGACCACGGCGAACCCGTCCCGCAAATGGGCGATGTGTTTGCCGTGATGCCGGGAACAATTCCGATTTGTGAACAGAAAAGCATTGGATTAACGTGCCTAGCAGAAGTTAGTATCGGGCGAAGTGTCGCATAACGACAAGTCCGGTTTTGAAGCTACAAATTTAAAAGGGCCACCCAGATGCTACGGCTCCTAAGCTGGACACGACGGCGGGTAACCTCGGGGCAGTCACCCGCCCCGAGGAACGCATTCTGCTCTTTCTGTCAACGCAGTCACGCGGATGTCGGGCCGCTGGCCGAGGGGCCAGGGTTGGTGTTCATCTGCGAGAAATGCGTGGCGGTCTGCGGGCGACTCATTGCTGACGAGCAGATCCGGCGCGTTGCGGTTGGCCTCGGGAGCGCTGAGCAGCCAACCTTGATGTGAGTTGGTCGCGCTGAACCATACGAACAACAGACGCCTACCACGCAATAGGCTTGGTGCCATATCAATTCGGCATCGCCCACAATCGGAGCCGGCCATGACTACGACAATGAAACCTGCCGACCATCTAGCGGAAGAAGCACGCCGTGGGCAAGAGGCATTCGACCTTCACGTCAAACCGAAGCTGCGGCCAGAGGATGACGGGAAGTTCGTCGCCGTCGGTATTCAATCGGGCAGCTACGAGATTGATGCCGACGATTATCAGGACACGGGTCGCCTGATGGCACGACTTCCGGGGGCGAGAATTTGGCTGCTGCGAGCAGGGCACCCGACGACTTATCGGATTGTTCGGCTCACATCAAGCGGTATGTCATGATGCGCGGAAGCGTCAATGCCCGTTTGGAGGCCAAACTCCGCCCGACGATCATCGGCCCGACCGGCATCGATACGGGATTTACGGGTTCCTTGGTGCCATCGTCCGCGACCGTAACAGCATTGGGACTCGTCGTTAACGACGGCGAGGTGGAAGTCCAACGCCTTCAACCATAAGCCGCTGAACCATCGCCGACGGCTACGACCTTGCCGGGAGAGCGATCGGGCAGGCGTGGTAGGCGAACTGCGGGCTTGGCGACGTTCGGGAGAAGTGTGTTCGATGAGATTCGAGAATACTAACTCGGCGGAGGGCTGTCATGCACTGGAAGCGAATCGCACTTGGGGCTACGTCGCTGGCCGTGCTGATCGGGATCGGATACGTCGTTTGGCCGCGCGGGAACCCGCCGGCTGAACACGTACCGCCGCCGATGGACGGGCCTTTGCCGGTCGATCGGCCGATCGAGTCGGACCTCCAACTCCGGGCGGAACTCAAGAGCGGCGGAACTCTCACGGCAGGGGCCAACCACTGGGTTGCGGTCGCCCTCGTCAACACGTCCCGCACCGTGACACATCGCGTCGTCAAACCGGGGCACGGGTCTGAGATCGGCTATCGGGAGCCGCACACCACGTGGTCGGCAACCGTTGACCGCGGTGACGGGACACGTGTGCCGATCACGGACGAGCGGAGCTACGGGTATTGCGGTACCTGTCTTGATTCCTCCGCCAATTGGCTTCAAGACGTGATCTCGTTAAAACCCGGCGAACGCCTCGAACTCGTCATCCTGCAAAAGTTCGAGTTCCAGCGGCCTGGGCGCGTCCGGCTCCGGGCGCATTACGAGTACCACGCGGGCGACAAAAGGGCCGAGAACGGCTTTCGGCCCGAGAATTTTCCGGTCCTGGAAGGTATGGCGCCCTTCAAGCTGGCGTCCAACCCGGTCGAGTTCGATGTGGTCCGCCCCCTCGACGTTCAGGTTCGGGTCAAGCGGGCGCTGAAGGTCCACCAGAACACGCGGCTGTCGGACTTCCTCAGCGTAAGCCTCGTCAATCAATCGCAAGAGACGATCGAGTGTTCATCTCCGACGCTCGCCGCAGATGCTCGCGTTATGCTGGAAACTGACTCGAAATTTACCAACTGGCAACTGTTATTAACCGAGGAGACGGCCGCGTATGGAGTGACACGAACCCTCAAGCCGGGCGAAGTGGTTCCGCTGCTGGGTCCGGGCGAATTCGCCAATGGGATGGATGGTACGTGGGAGTATCCGGAGAAAGGCCTCGTTCGGGTCCGCGCGGTGTACACCCCAACGACTTGGAAGCCGGGTCCGAGGATTCAATCCGAATGGGTCGAGGTGCGAGTCGAGGAGTGAGCCAGCGGAGTCCTCGACCAAGGAGTTCGTCAGCGCGATGCCTTCGTC
>JANLRE010001163.1:0-1082 GCA_031368205.1 Fimbriiglobus sp.
GCTTGCCCGCCGGCGCCGATGAGCGTGTGGGCTTCGTCAATAAACAAAATGATCGGCTGGGGGGACGCTTTCACTTCTTCGATGACGGACTTCAGCCGGTTCTCGAACTCGCCTTTGACACCCGCCCCGGCTTGCAGCAAACCGAGATCGAGGGTGCGCAGAATTACCGGCTTCAGCGGTGGTGGTACGTCCCCGGCTGCGATGCGGAGTGCCAAGCCTTCGACGACGGCGGTTTTCCCGACGCCCGCTTCCCCGGTCAGGATCGGGTTGTTCTGCCGTCGGCGGGTGAGGATGTCGATGACGAGGCGAATCTCCGGGTCACGGCCAATCACGGGGTCGATCTTGCCTTGCCGGGCGCGCTCGGTGAGGTTCACGGTGAACTGGTCGAGCGACGGCGTGTTTGACGAAACCGACGGCTTGCCAGTCCCGTCCGGCGTTGCGGCCGTCGATCCACCGGGCGACACCGGGGCGCGATCGAATTCGTCACTGTTCAACTTGGGCAGAACTTCCCGCAAGTCCTTCAGCAGTTGCTCGCCGGGAATTCGCAGCAAGGAAAACGAACTGCCGCTAATCCACTGCTTCAACTTCGTGTCGTTCAAGAGTGCCGCGAGAAGGTGCCCACTGCGAACGGAACTCGCGCCACACTCCACGGAGGCGACGACCCAGGCTTCGCGGATCAAGTCCAGGATGTTGGTGGACAGCGCCGGGGCGCGGCCGTTGCCGGTTTTGAAGCGGTTTAACGCGGCGTCCAATTCCCGGCGAATGGAAGGGAAGTCCGCATCGTACTGCTTGAACAGTAGCGGGATGTCCGAGTTCGGTGCTTCCAAAAACTTGAACAGCCAGTGTTCGATTTCGACTTCAAAGTGGGTGCGAGAAAGGCACAGCCCCGCCGCCGATTCCAGCGCTTTCCGGCAGGTGACGTTCAACTTCTCGAACAGCAAACGCGGGTTCGTGACGGCCATCGCGGGAGTTCTCTTGGGGAGGGGGTTCAGGTTTTTGCCTATTTTGCTTTCAAAGCTAACAGCTTTGCAATCAAAAAAACCAGCGACTCGCTGGTTTTTTATGAGTCGTGCGAGGGAACC
>JANLRE010001165.1:0-1062 GCA_031368205.1 Fimbriiglobus sp.
GATCGGGTTGTTGGAAGGCTGCTTCGGGTTTGCGTTCGCCTTCGGCTCACTGTTCTTCGGCTTCGTTGCCGATCGGATCGGGCCTCGGTTGCTGTACCCGATCGTGTTGGTGGGGTGGTCCTTTGCGGGAATCGCCACTGGCTTTGCGGGGCAACCGTCGGTCACGTCTTACTTTGAATTCGCCGACGATGAACCCGGCGCCGGGCCGTTTCGTTGGTTCGTAATGTGTCGCGTGATTCTCGGCTTTTTTGAAGCGGGGCACTGGCCGTGTGCGCTGATTACCGTGCGCCAAATTCTGACCGCCCGCGATCGACCGTTCGGCAACGCGCTTTTGCAAAGCGGGGCATCGCTTGGGGCCATCCTGGTGCCGCTTTACGTGGAACTGGTGCAACGGTTCGACGCGGGCTGGGAGTTCGTGTTTTGGTCGGTCGGCGTCGTCGGATTGCTGTGGGTTCCACTGTGGTCGGTGCTGATTCGCCGAGATGATTTTCGCGTGATGAACCCGGTTGAACCAGTTGAAACGTCGTCCGCACCCACCTCGTTCCTGCGTCAACTTCTGGTGCTTGCCATCGTCGTGAGTTGCCTGACGATCAGTTGGCAATTCCTCCGCGCGTGGCTGGCGTTGTACCTGCAAACCACCTACGGCTTTTCCAGCACTACAACGCGGCTGTGCGTGTCGGGTTATTTCGTCTCGGCGGACATCGGCTGCCTGCTGGCAGGCATTTTAGTGACGGTTCTCGTCGGGCGTGGGTGGAGTGTGGACTCCGCGCGACGACTGGGGTTCTTCGGGTTTTCACTGCTCACAGCGCTGGCCGCCATCGTCCCGATTTCGGGTTCTTCAGCTATTGCGGTGATGCTACTCATGCTGGCTGGGGCGGGGATTCTCGGGTTGCACCCGTACTATTATGCTCTCGCACAGGAACTACCAGCGAAACGGATGGGCATCTATTCCGGGGCATTGGCGGCAACGGGGTGGGTGGCGTCGAGTGTGTTTCAAATTTACATCGGTGCAGAGATTCAAGCCACGAAATCCTACGGCGTCGGCCTCGTCATCGTGGGCTG
>JANLRE010000042.1:0-3799 GCA_031368205.1 Fimbriiglobus sp.
GCCCCGATGGCAAAAACCAGCACCAATCGGGGCAGCCACCACTCACGAGAATCACTCATGCTTGGCCCATCACGCCCAGTTGCAGAAGTTCCCCGGTGAAGTTCGGACGGTCCCCGGTCCAACTCCCGACCTTGCCGCCGCCACCGTTAACCCCTTCCGCTAACCCACGTGTCAGCACGTACCAACAAAAATAGCAATGGTTGCTGGTGGCACCCGGCAAGGCATTCGGATCACGCGCCAGGATTTCGTTGCGGATCGCGGTTAAGCCTTCGCGGAAGACTTTGCCAACGTAGGGGTGTTCCCGTGCGTTGGTGATGATGTCGGTCACGCTGTCGTGATAGATGTTACCAATTGTGAGTTGGTCGAGGTCCGAAGCGAAGCCACAACAGGGTTTGACCTCGCCACGTGGGTTGACGATCAAGGCTTGGCCGGGGCCTTCGCAATAGTCTTCCGCAAACCACGTTCCGTCCCAAGAATTGCCGCCGCCCAGGTTCTCCGCCCGTTCCACCGTGGCGAGATGGTTCCAGTTCATCGTCATGGTGAAATCGTCACTCACTAGCATGTAGCGGTGCAACAGGTCCGACCACGCGATGATGCCATTCAGTTCGCGGGCCAGACGTTCGATCGGTTCTTGGCCTTTGTCTAATGCTCGGCTGGCGTAGTTCAGCGAGATGATGGTGTCGCGGTTGAAAACACGTCGGGCGACCCGACAGAACTCGGCGATTTTGGCAATGTCCATGCCGTGGAACTTGTCCACGCTCAGACCAAGCTTACCGCTAAAGCCTGCGTCGCGGAGTTGCGTTAAGACATCGGTCAGGTGCGATTCGTCGCGGTGCCAGACGCCGTTGGACATCATCTTGTCGAACCGAAATCCCAACTCGGCGGCGCGACGGGTGACTACTATTAAGAATTCCGGATACAGAAACGGTTCCCCGCCGGTGAAGCCGAGCATGTCGATCCCGACCGACCGGGCTTGTTCGAGAAACCGGACCGCCGTCGGGATGTCCAGGTAGTCCGTCCACTCGATCGGCACGCAACAGTGTGGGCAGGCCAAGTTGCACTGGTAAGTGCCCGCAAACGACAAGTAGTTTGGTCGAAAAACATGCTGAGTCTCCGCACCGACGCGGGATTCGCCACGATCCAGGTTGGGTGTCAGGTGCGGGGTCGATCGTGTCTCGGGCATGAACGTGCAGTCTCTCGATTTCGGGCAACCCGGTTTAATGGGATGTGCCGGGTAAGCCATTGCGTTAGAATATAGACACCGGAACGTCACCCCATAGTAACGTTCCGGACGGTTTCCTCATTCGGATGAAGCGATTATGGCAATCGACTCGTCTATGGTTTGGCAAGGCACGCGGTTTTCTCCTTGTAGGGGGACCGTCAACACGGCACAATTTCTAACGCTTGCCCAGGTTCGTCCCGCGTCTGACACGGAAGACACCATGCGCCGAACGTTCACCCGAACTGGCTTAACCGCACTCCTGATGTTGATTCTAGGAACACTGACCATTTCCTTGATGCAGGAAACGCACGCCCAAAACGCGGTTCCGGCAACACCGGCACCCACGATGGCGTCCCGAACCGAGAACGGGCTGTTCACCATCCCAGAGCAACGGGATTCGCGGGAACAACTGAAAGCGGTCGTGGAATACCTCGGTCGCAGCACCGTGCCGTGGGACGTGGTGTGCGGCACGTCGCAACGCTTGCTGGATGCGAAAAGCGACTCGTTTTACCGCATCAAGGATGCGAAGGGGAATGACACCGGCACCGTTATCAGCGTGAAAGCGAAGGTGAACCAAATCCTCGCGGAGTTGCCCAAGGAAGGTCGGCAGTTTTATGAACAGGAGTATGGGTCACTCGCCACCACTCTGTTGAAGCAAGGCGTCGAAGCGGGTTATGACAAACCAATTCTCGGCGACGTGGCACAGCGCTATTTCCACACTAAGGCCGGTGCCCAAGCCACCCTGTTGCTGGCAAGTCTCGACCTTGAAGCGGGTAACTATACCGAAGCCGCTTACGGGTTCGTTCGGTTGCAAAGCCGTCCGGACGCTGCCGAAATCCTGACACCACGGGTGCTACTGAAAGCTGCGATGTCGTTCCGCCGCTCGGGGGATGCTCGCCAAGCCGAATCCGTGGCAAGCCTCTGGGAACGGCTCGAAAAATCCTACCCGCGCGACGGACTCCAGATTGGCCGTCGGACTTACACCCTGGATGAACTGAAAAAAGAACTCGATCGTGCGGTTGACCTTGGACCGGGGCGCGGGGCCGAACGATTTACGGCGATGCGGTTGGGGAACGCATCTCACACGGGAGTCGGGGAGGGTGGTACGCCGTTCCTCGACGCGGCGTTCGTGAAACCGATGATCTTTCGCCGGGACGGTAAAGCCAAAGACGGTGCGGAGTGGGTCCAACAGAACTTGGAGGTCGCATTCAAGCGAATGGATTCCGCACGTCGTGGTGTCATTCTGCCAGGGTTCTTCCCGGTGTCTGCGCCGGGGATGGTCCTGTATCGGACTTATGATGGCGTGTACGCCGTTGCGTCCCGAGAGGGGATGGAATGGCAAGGCAAAACCCGAACGATTGGCGAATTGCTGTGGATTTCCCGTGCCGAAAGTGGCGCTCAGTCGTTGACGGGCGACGACGAACGGGGCGTCGCGCACATGTGGTGGAACCAGTATTGGGGCAACAACATGCCCAACGTGCTGTTCGAGAACGCCAACCTCGGTTCACTGAGTCACGACGGCAAACAAGTTTATTACGTGGACGACTTGGCGATCCTACCCCAACCCGTTGTCACCAACCCGAACATGGGCGGTTTCCCACAACCAGTCCAACCGACTGCCGGGTCATCGCCTGCCGGGATGCGTGCAAAATCGGAGTACAACCGGCTCGTGGCGTTGAACATGGACACCGGGAAAGTGGTCTGGGCGCTCGGGCGGCAGGAACAAACTCCGCTTACGGAACAGGAAGAAGAGAAAACAACGAATAGCCAACTGCTGACGGAGAACAGCTTCTTCATCGGGCCACCGTTGCCGCTCAACGGCAAAATTTACGCCCTTTATGAGCGTAAAAATCAACTCAAACTCGGCTGCTTCGATCCGAACAAAGTCGTGTTCACACCGCCAGGTCCGAACGGGGGGCGAATTGAACGCTACCCGGAATTGGTCTGGACGCAAAACCTCGGCGATTCAGCGACTTCACTCAGAACAGACACGATGCGCCGCATCCAACCGGCGTACCTTGCGTATGCCGATGGCGTGATGATCTGTCCGACGAACTGTGGCGTGGTCGTCGCCGTTGACATCAACGCCCGCAGCCTGCTGTGGGCACGTTACTACGGCTCCGCTCCCGACCCAAAAACAAACCCCGGAATCGGCGGGTTCGGGGGTGGCGGTCAATTCGGTAACGGCGGCGGTTTCGGTGGCGGCGGGCGTTTTCAGCCGAACGGAATGCCAACGCCGAATGCCACTTTGCCCAACGAACGGTGGCGGGCTTCAAGGGTTCGTCGCAGGATATCGGCTGGTCAGGGAACCTTCGTATCCGAACCGTCAAAGCCTTGACGTTCTTGGAGGTCACAAATCAAATAGCAGTCGATAGAAACACGCGCCGTGTATCAGCCACTGAGTTGGGTCGGAAGGTGTATCAGGGGGCTATTGAGAGCGATGGCCCGCTTGCACTTTCAATGAAAACTATAGAGCAGAGTTACCAATACATAAGAGATGAAGCTCGAGCCCGAGGAGAAGTGAATTGAAGCTGCTGTCATTGAAGGTCGAGCCACTTGGGCCTAACGGTTGGGAGA
>JANLRE010000068.1:0-1830 GCA_031368205.1 Fimbriiglobus sp.
GGCGACATCGGTCGAGTCGAAGGCAATCCGCCAAACTGTTATTTCGGCACACGGAGTGAAGGGTTAGAACATGCCGAATCCGAACGTTGAAAAACCTCCGTTCAATGCGTTTGCCGAAGCGGGCGATACGTCCCATTGGGAATTCTTTGAAACGCTGCACCTGAGCTACCAACTGCCCAAGATCGGTGGCGTGTTTCAGGTCACGAAGTTTCACATTCTGCTCGCAGTCGCGGCGTTCCTTGTCGCCGTGATGATGATTTGGCTCGGTCGCAAGATGAAGAACGGCGACGTGCCACGGGGTACGTTGTGGAACATGCTCGAATCGATCCTGTTCTTCGTCCGCGACGACATTGCTCGGCCCGGCATCGGCGAACACGACGGCGACAAGTACGTCCCGTACCTGACGACGACGTTCTTGTTCATCCTGGTGGCCAACATGCTGGGCATGATCCCGTTTCTCGGGTCGCCGACCGCGAGTTTGGCAGTCACGGCGGCGCTGGCGCTGGTCAGTTTCGCGGTTATCCACGTTTCAGGAATTCGAGAAAACGGCCTCACAGGTTACCTAAAGTCGTACATTCCCCACATTGAACTCGACGGCCCGACGAAGTTGATGGGCATCTTCCTGATCCCCTTGCTGGCGGTCATCGAGATTCTGACGCCGTTCCTGCGGACCGTGATCCTGGCCGTGCGACTGTTTGCCAACATGTTGGCGGGGCACACCGCACTCTTCGTGCTGATGTTCTTCATCAAGATGGTGTCGGACCCGAAGTGGTTGGCGTACAACGAAGCGGATAGCAACCTGTATTACATCGTCATGCCGTTCAGTGTGATTTTGGTCACCGCATTGACACTCTTGGAACTGATGGTGGCCGCCCTGCAGGCGTTCATCTTTACGCTCTTGACGGCGATCTTCATTGGGCTGGCGAAACACCCCGCCCACTAACGCGACTTTGGTTCACTGACCGGGTTGAACTGCGACATTCCTGTACCGTTTCCGAGAAGGGATTGATTCACCATGCGTAACGTATCTTCGCTCTTCGCCGCTCTGGCTTTCGTGCTGATTTCCGCCGTCCCCGTGATGGCGGCTGATGGCAGTTTGCTCGCCGAAGCCAGCTTCGCCCCACTGGGCATGGGTATCACGGTGCTCGGCATCGGGGTGGGTCTGGGGTTGATCGGCTTGGGCGCGATGGGCGGCATCGCTCGTCAGCCTGAACAGGCCGGCAACATCCGCACCACGATGCTTATCATCGGGGGCCTCGTGGAAGGGGCCGGTATCATCAGCCTCGTCCTCTGTCTCGTTGCAAGATAACTTCCAACGCAGTCAGTAGCCCTTGACGGGAGGCTTGGTTTCATGCTGAATCGAAATACGCTCAGCCGATTGGCGCTGTTCGCAGTGGTGGCATTGCTCGTGGTCGCCTGCCCCTCGTTTGCGTTAGCGAACGAACCGGCAGGTGGCGAGCCGTCCATCTTCGACCTGCCCGAACGCTGGGACTTGAGCATCTACACGCTGGTCGTGTTCGGGATTCTCTTCTTCCTGCTGTCCAAGTTCGCGTGGCCGCAAATCCGGACCGGGATGAAGGCCCGCGAAGACGCGATTTTGAACGCTCGGGATGAAGCGGTCAACGCCAAGAAGGAAGCCGAAGCGATTCGCGCCGACCTTCAGTTGAAGATGGCTCAGGCGCAAGACGAAGTCAAAGCCATCATCGAAGAAGCCCGCCGCGACGCGGCCAAACTTCGCGCCACCGAACGCGAAACCGGCGTCAAGGAAGCGGCCTCCGAACGGGACCGGGCGAAGCGCGAGATTGAAACGGCGAAGGATCAGGCGTTGTC
>JANLRE010000091.1:0-3111 GCA_031368205.1 Fimbriiglobus sp.
ACCCGATCCGGCAGGGTATGGAGAATCGGTCGAAAATTCGCGGCTAACTCCTGCCCGAGAAAAACGAAGTGACCATGACCGATCGTCGCTGGGGAATCCGCGTTCCAACCTAACCCTGGTGACACAAACACGTCCCCACCGGATACCGTCGCCCGGATCCGTGGCTTGGTCAGGAGCGGTGACTCGTCCTGAATAGGACCGACAACGAGAATCGCAAGTGTCGCTGATGCAATCGAAATCATCAGTCATCTCCCGTTTGATTCGTTTATGGCGCTTCAATAACACCTGACTGTTCTGCATAGATAAACAACATCTCTTCTGTATCAGGCGGAACGTCTTTGCCGGTTGGGTTCCTGCGAATCTGATACTTGCTTCCACTCGGGTCATGCACCAAGAACCCGGCAACCGCTTGGTCTTCCCACTGCTGTCTACTCGCATACTTTTTGCCATAACTGGGGTCGTAATAGGTATCATGAATTTTAATCAAGACATGTTCATAGAAGATCGAGAGTGGATTCTCGGTGTTTTGACCGGCAGTTCCGACCTCGTCACGGACTTCGGCTTTCTGGCTCCAGAAATAGGCGCACTCGTCGTTGTCGGTCCTCCAAAGGTAGCCACTCGCATCACCGGCTGTAAACGAATCAAATTTGAGATTTCGTTCATTTTGATACGGCCATGTGACATTTCCACTCGACCCGCCATTGTCAGCAAATTTCCACTTATTGATGAGCATTCGCTCGCGGACTTTCCCGGCATACCCGAAGGGTTGATACACATTAACTGAGCGGAATTGTGCGAGTTGCATCGTCGTTTTGACACCAGCGGCCTTCAAAACTTCCGCGAAAAGACCGGACCAAGCATAAGCATTTCCATCGCCACACAACAACAACATGTTGCAGTCATTACTTCCCGTGAACCAGTCGTTGTAAAAATGCAACTTCCGATCATTAAACTTGGGGAGTATATGTTTCGCCCGCACTTTGTTTGTCTCGAACCTCTTCCAGGTCTGGGCGATGAGTGTGGCATCGTTGGTAGCATGAACTTTTGCGGAGATCGGCACGGATAGATGGAGCAACGTATGGTACACCCGGTTGGTGCTTGGCTTGGCCAGTGTTACGTACAGTTCGTTCTCAGTACGTCCGGCTCCGGACCAACTGACGCCGTCGTTGTTCGAGAACTCCCAGTTGAGGGCCAACATTCCGTAGTTCACGGTGTCGGGAAACGGGTTGACCACGGTGGTCGGTGGCAAGACCACGTCATTCCCCTCCAGCCGTACCGTTGTTGGTGGGATTGTGAAATGGAACGGTTGCGTCGCCGACAAAATACTCGTGCCACGCACCTTTAAGTTGGACTCCGACGCGCGTAATGAAGCGTTTGCACCGTGAAGCCGGAACCGGGCCGACACAACGCAATCAGCGTTGCGCGGATACCCAATCGGCAATGCCCGGTTCTCCGGTTTAGCTACCCACTGCGGCGGATCGGAGTACGCTGGGGTGCCAGGGTCTGCCACGACGGTGATGAGATCGGCACCTGAAAATGTCACCTCTCGCACCTGAACCGTCATCGTACCGTATGGCGGATTGTCGATTTGCCGAGAAAGTGAGGTTCCCTGATAGGCCACCGTGGCGCCGACAATCAACATCACGAGCAAACTCCTCAACACTCGGGTGTCGTGAGCAACAATCCGGAAGCTACGGGCAGAACGGAGAGGCTTCATCGGGCGATCCCTTGAGTGGCCTGCGTGGACAAGTTGATACGGGAGCGGTTAAGCTCGTCGGACTTGTTGCAGGTCGTACACCAATAGTAACCGCGCCGTGATAGGATAACCAAGCGGAATTCCAAATACCCTTCCGGGTCACACTGTTCGTCCCGATCACTGAAAAGGTTCTGTCATGAAATGG
Organism: Fimbriiglobus sp.; assembly: GCA_031368205.1. Classification (GTDB taxonomy): domain Bacteria; phylum Planctomycetota; class Planctomycetia; order Gemmatales; family Gemmataceae; genus Fimbriiglobus. The sequence goes on from JANLRE010000091.1 coordinate 1,902, forward strand.
GCTGTCATTGTTGCGCGGGGTTTTCTCGGGTTGGTGTTCGTGGTGTTCGGCGTGAATGCGTTTCTGAACTTTATCGAGATGCCGCCGCAGCCGGAACCTGTGGCGTCGTTCACGAAGATCATGTACATTGATTCCCATTATTTACATGTAGTGAAGGCGCTGGAAATCGTGTGCGCTCTGATGTTGCTGTCCGGGAAATTCGTGCCGCTCAGCCTGTCGATCCTCACGCCGATTGCGGTGAATATCTTGCTGTTTGAAGTATTTATCGCCGGAACGCCCGGTCCGGGGGGGGTGTTGCTGGCGTTGTGCATCTTCCTGATTTTCGCCTACCGCAGTTACTTCTTTCCGCTGTTCACAGCCGATGCGAGAATCGGCGGGTAACGCCGGGTGGCCCAGGCTTGTCGGATCACCACGACCAGTTATCCGTTAGTCCTCGTCCCGGCGGGGCCGCTTCTTGGATTTGGCTTGGGCGTCCGGATACCGCTTGTAGTAGCGTTTGACGAGCTTGCGGTTCCACTCGACATAACTCTTGGCGTTGTTAAATCGGTCGATGAACATCCAGATGAACCCGCCGATTGCGCCGAGCACAACACCGCCTATCCCGAGTAACAAAAGATTGCCGGCCTTCGCTCCGATGCCAGCACCTGCGGCCGCGCCGAGGCCGGCGCCGAATAGCAGCAGCAGCCAATTCAGTGCGGGCGTTTCCGGTCGTGGGTCGTTGCCCGAGATGACCATCTCGGCGCGCCGGTCGTCGATGTACTCGTACAGGTTCTGTTCGGTGTCCGCCCAATAGCAATCCTGCCACGGCACGTCGTCGCGGCACCGGGTGCAGGTCGTGGTCGGCTCCTCGCCGAGTTCAAACGGGTTCTCCAGATACTCCCGAATAACATCGGCGGGCATCTCCGTCTTGCCCTTGCACTTCTTGTGAACGTAGACGGTCGGCGTGCCAGCAGGCAACTCGTCGTCTCGTCGTGACCGTCGCCGTGGTGGCGGCTCATCCTCGTCGTCGTCGTCACGCGATCGGCGGGCAGACTTGGCCATCATCGTACTCCTGAGGACTATTCACCCGACGATCTTCGATACCAGGAACCCACTGTACCATCCCACCGACCCGAGGGGGACGATTTACGATTCGATAGCAACTGCGTAATTCCGCTGACGACTCTTGGGTCGTCTAGTACGAACGAAAGAAGCGGCGGGAAATTCCGGT
>JANLRE010000094.1:0-1304 GCA_031368205.1 Fimbriiglobus sp.
GCCATACCCGCCGGGGAGCGCGACGAACGCATCCGCCCGGTCCGCCATGATTGCCTTCCGCTGGTGCATCGTGCCGACAACAATCAACTCGGTCGCGGCTTCAAACGCGATTTCCTTCTCCGCCAGCGACTGCGGTATCACGCCAACCACCTTCCCGCCCGCTTCCATCACCGCCGTTGCGATGACGCCCATCAACCCCACACGCCCGCCGCCGTACACCAATGTGAGGTTGCGCTGCGCCATTTCGGTGCCCAACGTCCGCGCGAGTTCCGTGTGAAGCGGGTTGGTGCCGAATTGCGAACCACAGAAAACGGCGAGGCTTTTCATGGCGGTATTGTAGCAAAATCAGTTCGTGACCGATGGCGGGTTTCCAACCCCAAGGGGGTTGGAAACGAAGACTCGAAACAAAACTCCACCACCAACTGTGACGCTCATCCGAAATCACAAGTCACCCGCCGGACGATCCCGTCCTGTTTCACACGCTTGTGCGCGAACCTTCGGGTGCTTCCGAACGTAACGATGCTGCCCCTGGTCGCCGCACGCGAGCGGGTTGCTATATTAAGTAGACACTCCGGCGTGGCCCGCTGGATTACCTTACTGCCCCGTAATCAGGAGACGTTCCATGCGGCACACGCTGCGGTTAGCTTTGGGTTCGTTCGCTTTCATGGTCGCTAGCGTGGCGCTGGCCCAAACCGGCGGGTCGGACTATTACCCGCTCAAGGTGGGCACGAAGTGGGTCTACAAAGTTCTTGAAACCACGATCACCGTGAAGGTCGCTTCTGCGGACGCGGACGGGGCGAAGCTCGAAGTCGAAGTGAACGGCAAAGCCGTCGCCTCGGAAGTCATCAAAGTCACGCCCGAAGGCATCGTTCGCACCAAGATCAACAACGCGAAGATCGAACCGCCCGTCATGATCCTGAAGCTGAAAGACGGCAAAGCGACCAAGGGTGAAAAGTGGGCGATTGCATCGACGATTGCCGATCAAAAGGTCAAAGGCGAGTTCAGCGTGAAGGATGACAAGGAAAAGATCAAAACCAACTTAGGCGATTTGGAAGCCGTTGCCGTGGAAGGCACCGAGTTCGACATCGCTGGTACCAAAACCAGCGTGAAGTACTGGTTCGTCGCTGGCAAAGGCATCGTCAAGTTGATGTACAACATCCAAAACAACGAAGCCGTGCTCGAACTGAAAGAATACACCGAAGCCCCAAAGTAACTCATACGGTCCCGGCGAACCGGCTGCGTAAGCTGCTGGGTGGTCTGCCACAATCGGGTACTCGGTTAGCACCCAGGCGACTTACGTCGCC
>JANLRE010000099.1:0-2029 GCA_031368205.1 Fimbriiglobus sp.
CGACTACCACCGAACTACCGCTGATCCTTTTCACTTCAAGCTTTAATGTCGGGCCTCGCAAACCCTCGACCGCGATCTACAAGACGACGTTTCGCAGAGAGTTCATCGCAGAACTGCCGCGTGGTTTTCACCACGCGGCGGTTTCGTTTACTGGCTCTTGCCCGGCACTCAGCCGCCACGCCATGCGAATCCCCGCACCCTGGAAACGGTTGTCTTGTTTCGAGTGGATGAAGACGAGCAATTGAGGGACGACGAGTACGACGACACTCCGGAAAGGGATGAATCGGTTTTCGTCAACGGAACAGCGTGTGACGGACGTTGAGCGTCCTGCTTGCGGCGATTCATTGCGATGCTGCGGTAGCCGTCTGCTATCATACCTGTTCGCGTCTTTCCTGTTTGTCAGTATTTGTTCTGCGAGTGCCTTGTGTCCCGTAACAGCCGAAAACCGGATTCGCCTTCTGTGCCGCCCCTTTACGCGATGGTGCAGCCGGGCATGGAGCCGGTCGCGGCGGACGAGATTAACCGCGAACTCGGTGGCGTCATCAAGAAGGTAGAACGCGGCATTGTCGTGTTTACGCTGGACGAAGTGACGCCGAAGCTGCTGGAGTTGCGGACCACGGAGGATGTGTTTTTGCTCGCCTGGGGTTCGGACGCGCTGTCGTACAAGTCGGATGACCTCGCCAACTTCCGCAAGTGGACCGCCACGAAACCGAAGTGGAACGACCTGTTCAAAATCCACCACAGCTTGCGGCCCAAGACGAAAGGGAAGCCGACGTTTCACCTCGTTTGTCAGCGGGAAGGCGAGCACGGGTTCCGGCGTGTCGATGCCCTGGATGCGCTGGCAGACGGGCTGGCCGGGAAGATTCCGATGGGCTGGACGCCGGGTGATGAAAATGCGTGGCTCGAAATTTGGCTGACGATCAAGAGCCATACAGCGGTGTGTGGGTTGCGGTTGTCGGATCGGCTGATGCGGCACCGGACTTATAAGGATGACCACGTTCTGGCGTCGTTACGGCCCACGGTGGCTGCCGGCATGGTCTGGCTGGCGGGGATCGGGCCGAACATGACGATCCTGGACCCGATGTGTGGTGCGGGAACGATCCTGTGCGAAACCATCGAAACGGCCAAGCGACGCAGCAAAGCGGGGAAGATCGAAGTGATCGGCGGGGACATCGACCCGAACGCGATGTTCGTGACGAACCAGAACGTCGAAAACGTCGGCCCGGCCGTGTTGGCCCGTTGGGACACCCGCCGATTGCCGCTCGAAACCGCCAGTGTCGATCGGATTATTTGCAACCCGCCGTTCGGCAAACAACTCGCCAATATGGACGAAATCCCACCCCTGTACGCCGCCGCCGCCGCCGAGTGGAACCGCGTCCTGAAACCCGGTGGCCGCGCCGTGTTCGTGGTGATGGAGCAAGACGCCCTCGAACTCCCGCTGACCGCCAACGGCTGGAAGCCGACCCGCAAACTCAAAGTCCGCATCCTCGGCCAACCCGCCATCATGAGCGTCTGGTACAAACCTGAAGGGGACATGGGATAGGGATTAAGCCTCTGGATCGAACTTGTGACCTAGTCGGCGGCTGTTGATGTCGAGGGCTTCGAGGATTTGCACAACGGTTTCATGCGGGACATTGTTTTGAACGGCCCAGGAGATCACACCGAGATTTTCGCTCCCGTTTTTGAGAAGGTTGACGATTTGACTGACAAGTTCCATGTGTTCGGTGAATTCACGCTGCAAGAGACCAAAGTCACCACGGTCGAATTCCAGCCAAAAACAATCACCTTGAAGATGTTCCAGCCAGCGTTCCCTAAGATAATCCCTCCTATGTCGTTTGTACCAATTCTTGATCTGCAATGCGCTGCTAGCCTCAAGTTCGTCACGACGAACTTGAGTCGTTTTCATCCGTTCTACGATTCCTGAACGTGTCATAGCCATCAATTTTCCGATCTTCTCCGCCAGCGCTTTCTCTGATGGTGGTTGTGAGTATGACACAAACAATGTTCGGTAAGGTTTTTTGGGCAATGA
>JANLRE010000100.1:0-1532 GCA_031368205.1 Fimbriiglobus sp.
GCTTGCCATCCGCCCCAGACTGAGGGCTTTCCCGCCGACTTGCGGGCCGTCGGTTTCGGTGATCGCATCGAAGAACAACACATCAACCATGAGCGATTTCCTACTTGCGTTTCTTTTTCAACACGTCGTGCTTCTTGAGCAACTTGTGAATCTGGTCCCAGACCTCGTCCACCGTGGGCGAGCCTAGCCCGTGGGTCGCCCAGGAGTTTGCTGCCGCCGCGAGGCAAGCAATCGCATCATCCCGCAGGGGTTCAGCGGCGTTCGTCGGAATCGGCGGCGTGACATCCGGTTCTAGTTCGATTATCGGTGCCTCGGACTCATGATCGTGCTTCACCCGAGGTCGCGGGCTGCCGTCCAAGGCCAAGTTACACAGCCGGTCCGCGTCGCTGTTGAACTCCCGACGGACGTGGGTCAGGGTGAGCTTCTCGAACCGTTTTCGCAGGCCGCACGCTTCTTGATAGAGGTCTTGAAGGTCGGCACTCTTGACGCGGTATTCCCCCTTCATTTGCTTCACCATCAACTCGCTATCGCTGTAGACCGCGAGTTTGGGAATGCCGAGTTCCACGGCCAGTTCGAGTGCGCGAATCAACGCCGTGTACTCCGCCACGTTGTTGGTGGCGGTCCCCAGCCGGTCACACTCTTCGATCGTCGATTGCCCCGGTCGGCGTAGCACAAACGCATACGACGCGGGACCGGGGTTGCCCCGTGAGCCGCCGTCAATGTGAACAGTCGGAATTTGGTCGCTCATGCCGGTCGCTCATTTCGCTCACTAGGGGTTGTAGAATGAACGAAATTGTACTGAGAACCGACGATGAGCGAATGCTGGTTGATCATTGAAACGTCGAGTCGCGGCGGGCAGGTTGGCCTCGCGGTGGGTGGCGTGATTGCGCACAGCGCCCAACTCGACCCCACTCGGCGTAACAACCGGGACTTGGCCCCCACGACCGGCGCGCTATTGCAAGCCGGTGGATTTACCCCGAAACAGCTTGCGGGCGTGATGGTCAGCCACGGGCCGGGGAGTTTCACCGGGCTGCGGGTCGGCGTGATGTCGGCGAAGATGTTGGCCTACGCGACCGGGTGTAAACTCATCGCGGTCCCGACGTTTTGGTCCATCGCCGCGCAAACACCGGCACCGTTTGAACAGGTGGACGTGATTTCAGACGGACTCCAAGGTTTGGTTTACGCCCAACGGTTTCAGCGCACAGTTGACACCTGGGAACCCACCGAACCGCTGCACCTCGAACCGGCGACGACCTGGGTGGCACGACTGACACCGGAGGTTTGCGTTACAGGTCCAGGGGTGGTTCTGCACGATGCCCTCATTCCCGAGACCATTCCTCGTGCGGATGTTACGAGTCGTGGACCGGGTTTGAACGCGATGTTCCAGATTGGCTCACGGCTGCCACCACTCTCACGGGGCGACCTGATGCAATTGGAGCCATTGTACCTGCGCCCCAGTTCCGCCGAAGAACAGGCCGCCCGTGCGGGGAAATGATTCATTCGACAAACGGCCGCGGGCGGGGGGCTCGTGC
>JANLRE010000101.1:0-5640 GCA_031368205.1 Fimbriiglobus sp.
AGACGAACCCTCATTCGCCCGCATTGCGCACATCAAGCTTTCGGGCAGTCTGGACGAATCCCCGGTTGCCGATTCGCTGTTCGGACCGCCCGGCGAAAACTTGCGCATGAAGCTTGACCGCATCCGCAAAGCCGCCAAGGACGAGCGAATCAAGGGGCTTTACCTAGACATCAAGAGCCTGAGCATCGGGTTCGGCAAGCTGAACGAGCTACGAACCGCGATCGCGGAGTTCCGCGCAACTGGTAAGAAAGCGTTCGTCTACGCCGAAGAACTCGGCACGAAAGAATACCTGTTGGCACTCTGCTGCGACCAAGTTGTGATCCCCGAATCCGGCGGCATCAACGTATTCGGCCTTCGGGCGGAAGTCACGTACTACAAGAACGCCCTCGATATGGTGAAGCTCAAAGCCGACGTGCTGAAAATGGGGGATTACAAGTCCGCCGTGGAGCCGTACCTCACGGACAAGATGAGCAAGGCGAACCGCGAACAACTCGAAAGCCTGCTCGACGACAACTACGAAAAAGAGATCATCGCCGGGATGATTCAAGCCCGCCCTGCCAGGAACTGGACGCCGGAGCAAGTGAAGGCCGTCATCGACCAAGGCCCGTTCACGGCCAAGAAAGCGTCGAGTCTGGGTCTTGTCGATCAACTGGCATATGAAGACCAGTTCCAGGCCATCATGGCGAAGCAACTCGGCGTGGACGAAGTGCGGATCACGCAAAACTACGGCAAGGCGAAGGGGCAGGAGATGGACTTCTCCAACCCGTTCAAGTTGCTGGAAGCGCTCAGCCCGCCGAAGAAGCCGAAGGAAAATAAAGAGCCAAAGATTGCCGTGATTTACGCGGTGGGTGGCATCAACTCCGGCAAGAGCGGCAGCGGCAACCCGCTCATGGGCGGGGAATCCGTCGGGTCCGAAACACTCGTCGAAGCGATCCGTGAAGCGGACAAGAACCCGACCGTGAAAGCGATCGTGTTGCGGGTCGATAGCCCCGGCGGTTCGGCACTGGCCAGCGACATGATTTGGCGAGCCTTGAAGCAGTGCAAGAAGCCGGTCATTGCTAGCATGGGCGACGTGGCAGCGAGTGGTGGTTACTACATCGCAATGGCCGGCAAGAAGATTTATTGCGAACCAGGAACCATTACCGGCTCGATCGGCGTGTTCGGCTTGAAACTCGTCACCGGCGGTCTCGAAGAAATGGTTGGCATGAAAACCGAAGTCGTATCGCGGGGCAAGAACAGCGGGATCACGTCCACCACGTTTGCGTGGTCGGATTCGGAACGCAAAGCGATGACCGACACGATTGAAGACGTCTATGCCCAGTTCATCGACAAGTCGCTCGAAGGCCGCAAGGCGGCGGGCGTGAAGATGACCCGTGAGGAACTCGTCAAGCTCGCCGGTGGCCGGGTGTGGACGGGTCGCCAAGCCAAAGCGGCGGGTCTGGTCGATGAACTCGGGACGCTCGACGACGCCATCGCGGGAGCGAAAAAGTCGGCGGGCATTGACCCGAAACAAGAGATGGAATTGCTCATCCTGCCGAAAGGCAATTCGTTCCTCGACAAGCTCGCGGACGGCGACGTGAGCATGCCCTTTGGCGCGCTGAAGATGATTCCAGGCACCGAAAAGGCGTTCAAAATGGCCGCCCCCCTGTTACGCACCCAGAACGAACCGCTGAAGATGTTGATGCCGTTCAACATCGAATGGAAATAGTTTCTGATGTCGGTATTCATGGATTTGTAGGTCGTGGTCGAGGCTTTGCGAGGCCCGACATTCGACAGTGGAGGGTATCGGTTTCGCTGGTTCATGGGTGGTAGTTCAATGTCGGGCCTCGTCGCAAAGCCTCCTCGACCACGACCTACAAATCGCAGAAGTCCAGCGTCATGAAAAAAGCCCGCCGATTTTCGGCGGGCTTTTTTCACGACGCTGCCTTAAGAATGCACTCATCGAACCCTACGGAGTGGCGCCATGACTGATTCGACTAACCGCCTCGTTCACGAGACGAGCCTGTACCTGAAGCAACACGCGCGGAACCCGGTGGATTGGTACCCGTGGGGGCCGGAGGCGTTGCACCGCGCGCGGGAATTGGAGAAGCCAATCTTCCTCAGCGTCGGCTATTCGGCGTGCCATTGGTGCCACGTCATGGAGCACGAATGCTTCGAGGTGGACAGCATCGCGGCGGTGATGAACGAGCACTTCATCAACATCAAAGTGGACCGCGAGGAACGCCCCGACCTCGACCAGATTTACATGAACTCGCACCATGTGTTGAATCGCGGCGAAGGCGGCGGGTGGCCGCTCAGTGTTTTTCTGACTCCCGACCTCACGCCGTTTTATGCGGGCACGTACTTTCCGCCCGATGATCGCTATGCCCCCCAACGCCCGAGCTTCCCCAAGCTGCTGGTTGCGATTGCGAACGCCTGGGCGACGAAACGCGACCAGCTTTTCGAGATCGGCCAAAACGTCGTCGGGTACTTGCAGCAATCCGGCGAGTTAGCGGCCAGTGACAGCCCGCTGTCACCCGAGATGGTGACGAATGCGTTGCGATCCTTGAAGCGAAGTTTCGACGCCATTCATGGCGGGTTCGGACAGGCGCCGAAATTCCCGCACCCCACCGAATTGAAGTTGCTGTTGCGAATCGCGGCCCGCACCAACTCGGACGAGCCGTTGCAAATGGTGCGGTTAGCGTTGGACAAAATGGCCCGAGGCGGCATCTACGACCAAGTCGGCGGCGGCTTCGCCCGGTACAGTGTGGACGCCCACTGGCTGGTGCCACACTTCGAGAAAATGCTCTACGACAACGCGCTGCTGACCACGGCCTACGTTGAGGCGTTTCAACACACCCGCGAGCCGTTTTACCAGCAGATCGTAACCGAGACGCTTGATTACGTGTTGCGGGAAATGACTTCCCCTGCGGGCGGATTTTACTCCACGCAAGACGCGGACAGTGAAGGCGAAGAGGGCAAGTTTTACGTCTGGTCAACGACTGAAATGGAATCCATCCTCGGGCCGGAATTGGCCGAACTTGCCGCCCGGACGTTTGGCATGTCCGAGCGGGGGAACTTTGAGGGCCACAACATTTTGTTCCGCGCCAAGACCGATGAGCAAGACGCGAAGATGAACGGATTGAGTCTCGAAACCTACCGGGAAAAACTGGCTGAAGTAAAGTGCAAGCTCTACGCCACACGGGCGAAACGCATTTGGCCGGGGCGTGACGAGAAAATCCTGACCGCTTGGAACGGGCTGATGATCGCGGCGTTCGCCCAAGCGGGTGCGGTGTTCGAAGCGACGGAACACATCGACGCGGCCACGAAAGCCGCTGACTTTGTGCTGACGAATCTCCGCGATGCTGACGGTCGCCTCTACCGGACCTGCGGCGTCGGCTTGCCGCCAAAGTTGACGGGCTACCTCGAAGACTATGCCTACCTTTGTGACGCACTCGTGACGCTGTACGAAGCGACGTTCGAGGCAAAATGGCTTCAGGCTGCGATCGAACTTGCCGACATCATGTTGAAGCATTTTGCGGATCACGAAGCGGGCGGGTTTTACTTCATCGCCGACGATCACGAAAAGCTGATCGCCCGCACTAAAGAATTACACGACAACGCCACACCAGCAGGGAACGCCGTTGCGGTCACGGCATTGTTGCGACTGGTCGCGTTAACTGGGCGGGCCGATTTCGCGCAACATGCGCACCGAACATTAGCTGCGTGTAGCACGCTCATGACCGAATCCCCGATGGCCGCCGCGCAGTTGCTGATTGCGTTGAATTTCCACACCGGACCGACGGAGGAAATTGCCATCATCGGTGCGAAAGATGACACGGAAACCAAGCGTGTGCTGAAGGCAATCCGTGCGAAGTTTCGACCGAACCAAGTGATGGCGTTTCACGATCCGGCTAGTGGGGAATCACCCCGTGACATTGCATTGCTGAAAGATAAGCCGATGCACGATCGGGTGACGGTGTACGTCTGTCGGAACTTTGCCTGCCTAGCGCCGATCGTCGGTGCCGATGCGGTGGAGTTGCGTTATGGTACTTAATGGTGAACGGCATCGCTTGTATCCTGCAAACGGTTGGTACCTCTGATGATTACCTTCCAATTCAATTTCCAGAAAACCATCCAAGCGGCTGGGGTGATTCTGCGCGATCACCCCAACGCCCGGATGGATCGGGTTCGGTTGCTTAAGCTCCTTTACATCGCCGATCGAGAACTGCTCGTGGAAACGGGGAGGACACTCACCGGAGACCGCGCAGTCGCCATGAAGAAAGGTCCGGTACTGTGCGAAGTGTACGAACTCATCAAGGGTGGTACTCTTCATGCCGCAGACTGGAATGCCGTGATCCAGAACGTCCACTACGAAGTCGTGCTGACCGGGAGCGTGGGTGTCGGCAATTTAACCAAGGCGGAAGTCGGGAAACTCCACATACTCTGCGAACGGTATCGAGATTCCGACAGTGAGGATCTGTCGGAGTTGACGCACCATTTCCAAGAATGGGTTCAAGCTTTCGACCCCGACCGCCCAGAGTCTCCGGCGGTGATGAGTTGGGAATCCATCCTGGAAGCGCAGGGAGAATCGCAACTCATCAATGAAGTCGAGGCCGATCTTCGGCAGCGGGATTTAGTCGATACGGCCTTTCGGGGATAGGTCGTGTTCCAAGGCGATTGCTTCACGTTCCGGTCGGGCAGTGACGGCTTCCACCTCTGGGTAGTCGTGTCAGACCCTGCCCAAAATTCCAACGACGTGCTTGTGGTGAACTTGACGACCGTGCGAGGCGGTCGGTTCGAGGATCTGTCTTGCGTATTTGAAGCCGGTGAGCACGAATGGTTGTCAACAAAGTCGTTTGTCGCATTCCGCTACGCACGAGTTTATTCGCTGTCTCATTTAGTCCGGCTCATTCACTCGAAAGTTTTGAGAGCCTACGATCCGTTCCCGATTCCCTTGTTGCAGCGTATCTTTGCCGGGGCCTCGTTCAGCCCGTATTTAGAAATGGGCTATCTTGAACTTCTACGAGATCAGGGATTCGTTGCGCGTGAAGAGTCAGGAGAATCACCTGCGTCACCGGGACAATAGGTGCCTTGGAAGCTGTTTGGCTAATGCTCGCATTACCCGTATCGAATCATCATAATGCCACATAGACTGAGCACTGACCACCCATTTGTATTGCAAGGGGAGCGATCGACGTGAACCTCATGCAGTGGGCGTGGTGCGTATCTGTATTGCTACTCTCTGGTTTCGTCTGGCTCTTCTGGCGTTGGTATCGGCGACGGACCGAACCAATTTTTGGACCGCTGTTTGGCTACGAGTTGCTGCGATTGGCGCGGGGTGGGCAACTTCCCCGGTTGCGTGTCATTTTGGTTGTGTTGTTGTTGGTGGGGTTGTTCGTCACGTACCTTCGGGGGGGCGAGGAGCTGAATCGAGCGGAATTGATTTTCGGCGGCGCGTCGCTTCCCCAAGCCCGCATGGACCAGTTCGCGGAGACGTTTCTGATTGCGTTTCTGTTCGTTCAACTCGTGGCCGTCGTACTCATTACGCCGGTGATTGCGGGCAGTGCGATTAGTGAAGAGAAGGATCGCGGCACGCTCGATTTCTTACTGTCTTCAATGCTGTCACACCGGGAAATTATCCTGGGCAAGTTTGCCGCG
>JANLRE010000122.1:0-1475 GCA_031368205.1 Fimbriiglobus sp.
GAGCGCGCCAACGGCGTGCTGGTTTCCGCCGACGACAAGTACCTGTTCGTCGCGGACAACAACAACGACACCGGCGGCGCGCGCAAGCTCTACCGCTTCGACCTGAAGGCCGACGGCACCGTTGACCCCAAAAGCCAAAAACTGCTGCACGATTGGCGCAATGGTCGCGGGCCAGACGGCATGAAGCAAGACAACAAGGGTCGGCTGTATGTCGCCGCAGGACTCAACAAAGCCAACCCGCCCGCCGAACCCGCCGACGACGTGAAGGGTGGCATTTACGTGTTCACGCCCGAGGGGAAATTGCTGGCGTTCCTCGCGGTGCCGACGGACGAGGTCACGAACTGTGCCTTCGGCGGGGACGATCTGAAGACGCTGTACATTACCGGCGGCGGTACGCTTTACAGTATTCCGACCACAACACCCGGTCGCGTCGTGTGGCCGAAGTGAACGAATGCCGTTCGATCTACTATGAATGAAGTTGTCCGCACTTGAACACGAAAACTTCAACCCTCCGAGATAATCCATGAATAGCCTGATTGTGTCGTTGGCTCTGATCCTGGCGGCTGATCCCGTTGCGGGGGATTGGAAAGCGCAGGAAGACGTTTACCTCAAGAACATCAAGCAACTGACGACGGGTTTCGTGCGGGCCGGCGAAGGGTATTTCTCGCCGGACGGCAAGCAGATTATTTACCAAGCCGAGGAGAAAGACACCGGCAACCCGTTCTACCAAATCTTCGTGCAGGACATCGCCACGGGGAGCTTCCGCAAGATCAGCCCTGGACTGGGGCGGACGACGTGTGCGTACTTTCACCCCACCAATAAACGGGTCATCTTCGCCAGTAGCCACGAAGACCCGGACGTGAAGAAACACCACGAAGACGAATACAAGCAACGAACCGAAGACGCGAAAAATGGCGTGCGGCGGCGGTATTCGTGGGACTTCGACAAGTACATGAAGATTTACGAAGCGAACCCCGACGGCACCGATTTGAAGTGCCTAACCCCGAACGCGAAAGCGTATACTGCCGAGGGGAGCTTCTCCAGCGACGGCAAGAAGATCGTTTACAGCAGCGGCAATTCGGGAAATGTGCAGCTTTACACGATGAACGCCGACGGCACTGGCGTGGTGCAACTCACGACCAAACTGAACTGCTACAACGGCGGCCCGTTCTTCAGCCCGGACGGTACCAAGGTGATCTTCCGTATTGATCGAAAAGAGAAAGACCGCCTCCAACTCTTCGTGATTAACGCCGACGGCACCGGCGAGAAAGCGTTGACCGACAACGACAAGTGGGTGTACTGGGCACCGTACTGGTACAAGGACGGCAAGCACATCATCTACACCGCCGCCGACCACAGCGACGAAAAAGCCCGGCCCAACTACGACATCTACTGGATGAACACCGAAACCGGCAAAACGACTCGGCTGACGTATGCTCCGGGCCAAGACGTGCTACCCGTCTTCAGCCCCGATT
>JANLRE010000129.1:0-1443 GCA_031368205.1 Fimbriiglobus sp.
CCGACGATTCCGCCGAACAGAATTCGCATCATCCGTGGTGTCATCATGGCTGCCCTCCGGGAGCCAAGAGTGAAGAAAACCCCGACCATCTAGCCAGGGGAGAGGTGCGGCATTTTACCATAGACGCCACGCCATGCGAGATGAAAGTGGACAGTGGATAGTGGATAGTGGATAGGAAGAAGTTTGTCTTCGGCTTTACTTTCCACTTTCCACTTTCCACTACCCACTTTCTTCCCCCTGATTCTTGCGAGAAAATAAAGTGAATAGTTTTTGAATAATGACTTGACTGAGTCCCAGCACAGGCGTTAATCTCACATTTGCGATTTGCCGTGGACACTCCCCGCACGGCACAACGAACACGAACTGAATTCGTGCATTTCCTGTTTCCCTTTTTTTGAAGGAGGCCCCCATGCCTCGCTCTCTTCGTAGTCGAGGGTTCACACTAATTGAACTCCTCGTCGTCATCGCGATCATCGCGATTCTGATTGGTCTGTTGTTACCGGCCGTGCAAAAAGTCCGCGAAGCGGCGGCCCGGGCGCAGTGTCAGAACAACTTGAAGCAACAAGGTTTGGCCCTGCATAATTTTGCAGGCGTCTACAACGGTCGATTCCCGGCTGCCTTGATTCACTCGGGGCGAACGACCGTTGGTCAAGCCAACGTGAACCCCTACTCCGGTCCGGAAGTGAGCTACAAGGGTCAACCGTTCGTGGCGTATAACCACACCGGCTTCATTGCACTGTTGCCGTACATCGAACAAGGCCCGTTGTTCGCCCAGTACAACTATCAGTACATCAACTGTAGTTCCACGGGGAATGGCCCTCAACCCGCCCTTGGCCCGGACCCAATTCCGAACCCGAACCGGCTAGTCACGCAAGCTTTCATCAAAATGTATGCGTGCCCGTCCGACGACCAACCGATTCCAGTCGTCAGCGCACCGCGTGTTGCGGCATTCTACGAACGGGACAGCGTTTACCGGACAAACTACCTGTTCAGTACCGGCTACTACACCGACTACGACCGTGACTGGGCGGCGACGGGTGCGCAATTCCGGGGTGCATTCGGGAACAACGGCGCATCCAGTCTCGCCAACATGACAGACGGGACCAGTAACACCCTCGCGATCGGTGAATCCCGACAGGAGAAGAATTCGACTGCGTATGGTGGCTACACCAGCGGAACTCATACGTCCGTTCACGGACGGATTTACAGCACCGCACCCGGTGGCACTACAGTGACAAACTGTATCGCGTACAGTTCCATCAACGGTGCCAATCGCGTCTTGTTGGGCACCGCGAGCAACCCACCTGTGCGTGTCGATTACTTGCAATACGCTTGGCAGTTCGGTAGCAGACACACCGGCGGGGCCAACTTCCTGATGTGCGACGGCTCGGTTCGCTTCCTTCGGGATAGTATCGACTACGTAAAAGCACTGGTGCCCTTGGC